>JAYEKP010000194.1:0-1871 GCA_034661075.1 Bacteroidota bacterium | reverse complement strand
ACCTTTTCAAATAATTTGTAATACTTAATATCAGCAATTGAATGTTTTATTATTTCAATTACTTCAGCACTAAACTGCTGATTTATTTGAAGTTTCTGATCAATATCATCACTCGATTCTTTAATTTTCTGTACAAATTTGCCAAACTGATTTATATATTCGTTGGTTAAAAAATTATGATTTGTATTTTCTTTAAAATTCTGGAAATTATTTTTTATAAGTGTAAGCTCATTAAATATTTTATATACCTTTTGATAATTATGGCTGATATCGGAATATAAATTTTTAACCTGATTAACGCTTTTTTCATGGTTAAATTCATCCACAGAAATTTCCTGAATACTTTCCATCGAGTCGAAAAACAATTGCTGCAAATTCTGACTAAGTAGGTTTAATTTACTAAAAAACAAGTCAATAACATTCAATTGTTTTTCTAAAACAGCAACCTCTTCATTAATTTTTTCATTTTGTTTAAATTTTGTATCAAGAATATCGTTAGCCATTGAAAATAAACGAATTATATCATCATAAAGTTTCAATCCATTTTCGTCAAATAAAATTGCATTTCCTTTTTGTGATATATATTTCATTTGATCACCAATATTTAAAAACTGGTTGATAATAATTTCCAATGCAGACTGATACTCTTTATTGGCATGGATAAGCTGTGCTGCCTGCAGTCCAGCAATATCCCGTATACGTAGAAAACATTTGGCCAAATCGTTCAGATGTGTTTCATCTTTGTCGGTATTTTCAAATGCTTTTAATTCGGTAATTAAATCCCGATGGGTTTGCTGAATATGCTCCATCTTCTGTTGGATGATATCCTGGTATTGTAACTTTTTTATTATATCATCAACACTAATGGTAGTCTTCTCAGAGCTTTCAATGATGTTGGGAATTAAAATCTTATTTTTCTTATATTCTTCTTTTAAAGCATTAAGCACTTGTTGAATATTCGATAATAACAGCTCAATATTAAATTCATCCTGATCTTTAATTTGCAGTAAATTATTTAGCGAATTTTTAGAAATTTTCTGAAGATGATTGAGATTTTTTACAATTCTATCTGAATGACTTTTTATTTCATCTATAATCTGGCTTGCCATTACATTTTGATGTTCAATCTTATTCTTTTCATTATCATGAATAGGCAAGATGCTTAAATTTAAGTTAGCTAACAAATATTTAAGACTCATCAAATTCTGGTTGTAATTTTTAAAAGGAAAAGATACAAGGCGTAAATGATTGGCTATTTTCTCAAATGAATCAAAAGCTATATCCAATTTATAATCGAAAAGTTCAACACGGCCTTTAAGGCTATTGTATAATTTTTCTATTTCGCTATAAAACTCGCGGCTATTATTTTCATTAAATTGATCAAGAACTAAATTTATATTTTCGGCAATAGATTTTGATTTTATATAAATTCTTTTAAACTCGCTATTAAGTTTTAAAAAATCATCTGAAGAGCATTCATGCAACGAAATTAAATTTTTATCAATACTGGAAAATAAAGTTGAAATTTCTTCAACAGAAAATGTATTTAGTAAAGCTTTTAACTGAATTTTATTTTCAATTTCCTTGTCGTAATCCATGTTTTATACATTTATTTATTAACACCTAATACTTTGTATACTTTTTCAAGAAAATCCGGTATATTAATTGGTTTTTCAATCACATCTTCGGCACCCAGATCCTTTGCGATTACTTTATTCTCTTTATTTGCAAAAGCGGTTACAATAATGATAGGAATAACTTTTAAATCATTATTTGATTTTAGCTTACGCAATAAGTCAAACCCATTTTCATTAGGCATTAACAGATCTAATAAAATTAATTGAGGAGTGTATGATTTTAAAACTTTCTCA
>JAYEKP010000193.1:27663-40179 GCA_034661075.1 Bacteroidota bacterium | reverse complement strand
CTACGGAAGTAGACCGGGAAGTAAATGTAAAGGGTTGGGTAAGAACCAAGCGAGGAAATAAAAATATTGCATTTGTAGCTTTAAACGACGGTTCCACGATCAACAACATTCAGATCGTTATGGATATCGCTAATTTTAACGAAGATTTAATCAAAAAAATAACTACCGGAGCAAGTATTAGTGTAAACGGAATACTTATTAAATCATTAGGGAAAGGACAAAATGTCGAAATCCATGCTCAGGAGATAGAACTTTATGGGACAGCCGATCCGGAAACCTACCCTTTGCAGAAAAAAGGACATTCCATGGAATTTTTGCGCGAAATTGCTCATTTACGCTTTAGGACCAACACCTTTGGCGCAGTATTCAGAGTTAGACATGAAATGGCTTTTGCCATCCATAAATATTTTAACGACAGACGATTTTATTATTTACACACCCCCATTATTACAGGTTCTGATGCAGAAGGTGCGGGAGAAATGTTCCGTGTTTCAACATTAAACCCAGAGAATCTTCCCAAAAATGAAAACGGGAAAATTAATTTTGATGAAGATTTCTTTGGTAAAGAAACCAACCTAACGGTTTCGGGACAGTTAGAAGCTGAACTGGGAGCAACAGCATTATCTAATGTATATACTTTCGGACCAACTTTTAGAGCCGAAAACTCCAATACTCCGAGGCATCTTGCTGAATTTTGGATGATTGAACCAGAAATGGCCTTTTATGATATTCATGATAACATGGACTTAGCCGAAGATTTTCTTAAATATCTTGTTTCATATGCTCTGGAAAACTGTAATGAAGATCTTGCGTTTTTAAATAAAATGTTTGATAAAGAATTAATTGAGCGATTAAAATTTGTAGTAAACAATAAATTTAAACGAATAACCTATACCGAAGCGATTGATGTATTAACTCAATCCGGACAAAAATTTGAATTTCCGGTAAAATGGGGTTCTGACCTTCAATCGGAACATGAACGATACCTGGTTGAAAAACATTATAAAAAGCCCGTAATGGTTACCGATTACCCAATGGAGATAAAAGCATTTTATATGAAGCAAAACGATGATAAAAAAACAGTCCGTGCGCTTGATGTTTTATTTCCCAGAATTGGAGAAATTATTGGTGGCTCGCAACGGGAAGAAAACTATGACAAACTCAAAAATCGAATGAGTGAATTAAATATTCCTGAAAAGGATATGTGGTGGTACCTTGAAACCCGAAAATTTGGAACGGTACCCCATAGCGGTTTTGGATTAGGATTTGAACGATTAATTTTATTTGTTACCGGAATGGCAAATATCCGCGATGTAATTCCTTTTCCACGAGCACCTAAAAATGCAGAATTTTAATTATATTTAAGCAAGTTATTGCACAGGAAATGTTAAAACAGAGTTTACAACAAAAATTATTACAAAAACTTTCGCCACAGCAAATCCAAATGATTAAGCTGTTGGAGATCCCTACGATCCAGCTCGAACAAAGAATAAAAAAAGAGCTGGAAGAAAATCCTGTGCTTGAAGAAGGAAAAGATGAAGAAGATTTATTAAATGATCCGGAAGAAGATATTACCGAAGAAAATCTCGAGAACGATCCGGATGAATTTTCAATCGATGATTACATGAATGATGAGGATATCCCTTCCTATAAATTAAATACCCAGAACTATTCAAAAGACGACAAAAAGGAAAACATCCCTTTTTCGGTAGGTACGAGTTTTCATGAACATTTACAAAACCAAATCGGGCTTAGGAATTTATCGGAAAAAGAAGAAATCCTTGCCTTATATTTAATCGGAAACATTGACGATGACGGCTATGTACGACGAAAGATAGAAGCCATTGTAAACGATTTGGCTTTTTCTCAAAACATTGAAACCAACGAAGAAGAACTGCTCGAAGTGTTAAAGATAATACAGGACATGGAGCCGGTTGGAGTGGGTGCCCGTACATTGCAAGAATGTTTATTGTTACAAATTGAAAACAGAAATCAGGAGATTCCGGAAATTCAGCTGGCGCGTAAAATTCTCAAATATTATTTTCAGGAGTTTACCAAAAAACATTATGAAAAAATTATTACCCACCTTAATATTTCTGAAAATGAGCTAAAAAAAGCAATTAACGAAATCTTAAAACTTAACCCTAAACCAGGCAGCAGCTATTCCGAAACACAAAGCCAGGCAATCCAAACCATTGTTCCCGATTTTATATTAGATAATAAAGATGGCGAACTGCAACTATCGCTAAATACCAAAAATGTTCCTGAGTTAAGGCTCAACAGCACATATACAAAAATGCTGGAGGGATATGCCCAGAAGAGTAAAGATCAAAAAACAAAAAACGACAAAGAAGCAATATCTTTTGTAAAACAAAAACTCGATTCGGCTAAATGGTTTATCGACTCCATAAAACAAAGACAAAACACTTTAATGCTTACCATGAACGCAATTATTGAATACCAGTATAATTACTTTCTGGAAGGGGATGAATCGAAACTTAAACCGATGATCTTAAAAGATATTGCCGAACGTACTGGATTAGATATTTCTACTATTTCCCGTGTTGCCAACAGCAAATATGTGCAAACACATTTTGGCATTTTTCCACTTAAATATTTTTTCTCCGAGGGGTTACAAACAGATTCGGGTGAAGAAGTTTCCTCTCGCGAAATAAAATCAATTTTAAAAAATTGCGTTGAGAATGAGGACAAAAAAAAGCCATTAACCGATGATAAATTAACTAATATTTTAAAAGAAAAGGGATACAGGATTGCCCGGCGTACCGTTGCTAAATATCGCGAGCAACTTAATATTCCTGTTGCCCGATTAAGGAAGGAGCTCTAACACATGAATAAATTCTTAGCCAAAGCATTTTCTTTTCTTTTTCACCCTTTATTAATGCCTGCTATTGGCATTCTTATCCTTTTTAATGCTAAAACAGTTCTTAATTACCTGCCTTTTGAAGCTAAAAAAATTATTTTTTTTATTGTTTTTATTAGCACGACTATTTTACCTTTAACATTTATTCCTTTTTATTACTTTCAAAAAATTATTAAAACCGTTTTCCTTGAAACAAAAAAAGAACGGCTAATTCCTTTCTTTATAACTTCGGTATTGTATTTTTTTGCTTATTTTTTATTAGTTCGTTTAGGGTCTCCAACAACAATAAATCTATTTATTCTTGCCAGTGCATGTACTGTTTTTTTACTATTTTTATTAACCATAAAGTGGAAAATTAGTGCACACATGATGGGCATCGGTGGATTAACCGGAACACTTATAGCCATTTCATTCAAGCTTCACATAAATCTTGAATATTTTATTCTCGCAGCAATATTTGTATCCGGAGTCCTTGGATATTCCAGGATGAAATTAAAAAGTCATAATTCTTTTGAAATTTACACCGGTTGGCTAGCCGGATTAATCATTCCTGCAATTTTAATTTTAAGCTATTAACCACCTCCTCTAACCTGTTTTTTTCAGCGTTGTATACCGGTGGAGCAAAATTTCTTGCTTGCTCTAAAGATTTATCCAGATTAAAACTTTGTTGGGATATTGAATAAAAATATTTTTTTTGTTTTAAATAATCGGCCAAATATTCCTGTTCGGTTTGTCCCGGAGTGGGAATTAAAATTGCTTGTGCCTGGGTAACATACAGATCCATTATGGAGGAGTACCCGGCTCTGCAAATCACCCATTTGGATTGTTTGATAAGATTATATAATGGCTCAGTATTTACAATACCAAAAATCTGCCCGGTACATTCTAGTTTTTCTTTTTGCTCGATACCTCGCACAATCGCAACGCGATATTTTTTGCCCTTCATTTGATTTGTAATTAATTTCTCAAAAATAGTGCGCTGTGGCTCCGGGCCTGAAAGAATAAATAATACATCATATCTTTTATCCATCTTTTGTGATGTTAAATATCGATTAAATCGAGATAAAACACCAATATATTGAATGGATGAAAAATTTGAAATAGAATGGGACAATTCACCCGAAAAATTTTGTTTGTCGGCAAAATCAGGTATCCAACATTCATCAAATGGATTTAAAAACCGTTGAAGAAAAAAAGGATAAACAAAGGATAAAAAGGAAATGCTTTTGGGCAACTTCAATTTTAACTGATGTGAAATAAAAATATTGTATGTTTTCTTATGCCAAACGCCAAATCTATTATCAGAAATAATTAAATCAACAGGATGTCTTTTTAGAATTGATTTAAGTTTAAAATGCTCGATGAAACGATGTAAAAATATTTTAGGGGTTTGTAAAAATATTTTTAAAAACACATGTTTTTTAGAATAGCGAATATTCACATCCGGTAAACGAAAACTCGTTAAATGGGGAAATTCTTTTCGCAAAAACCGCAAAGCATTCCCATCAGCAGCAATAATAACCGAAAAATTATTTTTGTACAAACAATCAATGATAGGAATAACCCTTGTGGCATGTCCCAGCCCCCAATTTAAAGGTGCTACTAAAACTTTTTTCGACATCAGATACCAATTATTCTCATCAAAGGTAAAAATTAAATTGTCCAGATAAAAAATTAAAGCGCCTAAGCATCTATACTTTACTAATATAATGACAATTATCATTTTATTTAACCAGAAGGCTGGTAAATTTGTATATTATACAATTGGATTTTAAAAACAAATTTGGTTAAAAAAACATCCTGAAATAAAAAGAAGATGAAAAATAAGGTAAATCCGGAACCCTATCAATGGAAAGAGGAATATAATGTTGATATCAGCATTATTGATGAGCAACACAAAAAATTCCTGGATATTATAAACCAGCTAAAAACAATTATAAATCAAGACGGTTGTAAAGAAAGTGTCTCGGATATTTTTTATCAACTTGCCTATATGATTGATCATTACTTTATTCAAGAAGAAATTTATTTTAAAGATTGCCAATATCCTAATTTCGACAAACATAAATCGGACCATAATGAATTTATTTCCCGTATTATTAAATTTCAAAAGGACCTGGAAAATAATAAACCCGATTTATGTTTCGAAATATACCACTATCTCGAACAATGGTTTGATGATCATATTCTTAAATTTGACAAAGAGGCGGTAACTTATTTAAAAGAAAAAGGTATCCATTAAACGATTCTTTTAACAGCACTGTTTTCTGTTATTTGCATTTCATCAAAATCAAAATTAGAAATAAGATTTATTCCCGGCGTTTTCCCTTTTTCAAGGCTCCCATACTGGTGGCCTATATTTAATGCTTTAGCTCCATTTAATGAAGCCCATTGCAGAAGTTTATCAAACGCTATGGTAGGATAGACCTTATGAATCTGTTTCATTTCGTTTAATATAGATAATGATTTATTGGAGGCTAAGCTATCGGTACCAAGGGTAATTTTATCCGAAAAATCGAGGAATGAATTAATATCGGGTAATTTATTTTCAATAAATAAATTCGACAAAGGACAGAAAACAAAAAAGCTATTTGCAAACGTTTTGCTTACCTGTTGAATTTCATTATTGGTTGAATATACGTTGTGTACAAACAAAAGATGATTCTTTGTGGGTAAAAAATTCATGATGGTTCGTAGCGAGGTTTTTCCCTGTGCTTTCCATGAGGATAAATCAATTCCTAAATTTTTGAATGTTTTCAAAAGGTTACCCGCACCGGATAAAAACAGCTCATTTTCGTCTTTGCTTTCCTGATTATGTATAGAAAGAATAGAACCTTGCCTGACAGCTTCGTCTTTAATTAAACGAAATAAATCAACAGATACCGAATAGGGAGCATGAGGAACAATAGATGAAGCAAGGCCTTGCGCAAAAAATTCATCATATCGCTTTTTTGCGGTATTAAATCGTTCTCTATAGTCCGTCGCTAAACCAGAAATTTCCACAAAAGAATGATAATAAATCTTACTTTTTCGCTTGGTTTCAATGGTTGTATTCGTATTAACGATATCTCCTACAGCAACGATCCCATTTTGAACCATTGATTCATCAGCATCTTCAATCGCCTGAAAGGTTCGGTTTGTTTTGCTTTGTTTTCTGTATTCAAACATCTGTTGGATAAAAAAAGGCAACCCTCTTTTTTCTTCCAAAACATTTTTTAGTTCTGAAAGCTCAAGATGACAATGTGAGTTAACAAATCCGGGAGTAAGAACTCCATTATAAAATTCAAGGTTTCTACTTTCGGATATCGCTCCTTCTGTATCAATGATATTTAAAATCTTACCTTGATCATCTATTTCAACGATTCCGTTTTTTAGGGGCTTTGAGGTTACTGGGAAAATATAGTTTGCTGCAATTCTTCGCATCAGGGTTTATTCTTTATTTGTAGATTGCTCCTCTTGATTATCCTGATTTTGCTCTTTTAATTGTGTTTCCATTTCATTCAGCTGATTCAACACATCATTATATATCTTATCGTAAAGCGTTAGGTTTTTACTATAATAAAACAAAGAGGTATCAAAATCTTTTCTATCATATCCATAATTATGTAATAGGATATTATAGATATTTGCTGAATCCTTTTTAGCAAAATCTCGGCGTATCTTAGTCGAAGAAAGCATTCCATCTGTAAGGTGAATATCTACTAATATAGAAGTCATATCCTCCGGTGGGATAACATACTCGGGCACTTTATTTTTTTGGCAGCTAAGCAGCATAAAAACGGCAATAATAAAAATGATAATTCTATTCATACAAATCTGTTTTTCAGATGGCTAAGTTAACAAAATTTTTACAAAAAAAGCTGTTCAAAAAGTGTTTTTCGTTGTTCCTGTTTTTGCTAAATAAGAATAACGTTTGTTGAAATTATATGCTCTGACCGATAGGGAATATAAATAACCAAAACATCACACTAAGTAACATTGTTTTGATTTATTGGTGGTTAATATAAAAAAAGAGACTTGAAAAAAGCCTCTTTTTTGTTTTTTTTACGTAAATTTTTTATTTTATATCATTAAATCGATATCCAACCATTACTTCAATAGTACCATTAGAATACTGCCGCAGCTCAGATACTGTTATATCATATGAGATACCAATGTTTATTTTACTTTCATAATTATACCCTAAAAGTACAGCTATAGCATCCCCTGTTCGATAAGTTAACCCTCCCCAAATCATTCGTTGATAAGTGGTAGTAACATTTAATTCGGCTTGTATTTGTCCTGGGCCGGTGTATTTAATCATTGCTGAAGGTTGCAATATAAAATCTCGATTTAAAATAAAATGATAGCCTCCAGAAAGATAGAGGTGTTGTTTTAAACGATTAATTCCCATATCGGTATCCACAGAGTCTAAATCACCATGTAAGTCAAATTTATTGCCCAACAGTTGATGTGCCGAAATACCAACATAATAATAAGTAGAGTATAAATAAAGACCAGCACTTGCATCAGGAATAATTTGGGATTCAACCCCTTCAGGAAATGCTGGATCATATCCAACCTGGTCTCCAATCTTAATTTTTGTTCCATCCAGTTTATACTGCATTAGTCCTATCGTAATTCCTCCGGAAATGCGCATCATATCCGTAATCATCAGATTATATGAATAGGTTCCTCCTAAAGACAATCTGCTCTCGGGGCCGGTTACATCATTGTAAATGTATCCACCATATCCCATTGTTTTTTCTTTAAATGGACCATAAGCAGCAATACTCATCGTTCTTGGGGCTTCAGACATTCCAATCCACTGTATCCTTGAGTTTGCTCTAATCTGAAAATAATTATTTGTTCCGGCAACGGCCGGATTTACCAGATAGTCGTTAAACATATATTGTGTGTAGAATGGTGCCTGCTGCCCTTTTGCTGGCATAACAAACACTAGACATAATACAACAAATATGAGTGTTCTTGTTTTTTTCATACTATCGCATTATTGTTACTGCTCCTGTTACAGAAGAAAATCCTTCTTCATTTAAAATAATTACATAATAATAAGTACCGCTACCTACTTGCTTTCCGTTTTTGGCAGTACCATCCCATCGTTTATTCGAGTCGTTGTTGTTGTATCCTTTTTGTTCATAAACTTTAGTACCCCAGCGGTTATATACGGTTACTATATTATTTTTAAATGCATTGATATTTTCGATATACCAAAAATCATTAATGCCATCACCATTGGGCGAAAATCCATCATATGTGACAATATCCGGCACATAGGAAACATAGATTGAATCTGAATCGGAACATTGCCCTTCAACCGTAGTAATCTTTACTGCATACCACATTGATTCGGCAGGCGAAATAATGGTATTTAAACTATCAGGATTTGAAACTCCATCATTGGGTGACCAATCAACATCTAATCCATTTGGATTATTTACATAAGCTAACGCATTCCATCGTCCATTATCACCTTTAATGATTATGGTATCATTTTCATTATCGTCGTTTTCAACAATACTTAACTCTCGGTCGGGGAAATACTTAAACTCCTCAGTTATATAATCCTCCTCACAATACTCATTAAATGCTTTAAGGTTAAAATAGTTATTTTCAGTAAGGGGGTAATCATATTCCATCGTTTCGTCCGTAATCTCAATATATGAATAACTACTTATCGGCCTGTATTTTTGAATTTCAATAGAATCAGCATTGGTTGAATTAAAAGTAAAGTGTATGGGTTGATACCAACAGATGGTCGTATCTTCAATATCTACCGAGAATTCAAGATCATAACTTGCATCGGAACCAATTGTAATAGTAGTATCCTTCTCACAACCTAATGAATCTTCCACGGTTAATTCATAAGTACCTGCTGAAAGATTATGAATCGTTTCATCTCCAGAAATAGGATTTAATCCATACTGCCAGGTATATTGATAATCTCCTTTACCTCCCGATACTTCAACACTTATTAAGCCCGTTTGGTTAACATCCCGCTTACTGCTATTAGGACACTGATATTCATCCATTATATCCATAACAGAAATAATAAGCGGTTCTGCTTCCTGTATAATAATGGTATCCCCAAACTGGATACATCCTAATTGATCCTGAACAGCCACATAGAAGGTATCACTCGCCAACCCGCTAAAAGTATTAGAAAGCTGCCATGTTTGTGCACTATCAATGGAAAATTCATAAGGATTTGTTCCTCCTACTGCTGTAATTTCTATCTGTCCATCGGCTGAATTATAACAACTTATATCCGACCAGGTGGTGCTTATTAGAATAGGATCTGGTTCAAGAATAGTTATTAACGTATCTTTTGTACATTGGTTTGCATCTATAATAGTTACCAGGTATTCTTCGGCAGCTAAATTTTCGATAGTATCGCCACTATTATACCAATCGGTTCCATTAATAGAGTATTGCAATAACCCCGTACCTCCAGTAAAAGTTAATGTGATTTTTCCATCAGCATATCCGTAACAACTATTATGAACAATCGTTTCATTGGTAATAATAATTGGCCCATTAATGGTTACTAATGAATCAAGGAATTTAGTACATCCATTTTCATCTCTAACCACAATTTGATAATCCCCTCCATTGAGTCCGGTAAACAGGGAATCAGAAAAATAATCAGCCCCACTATTGATCGAATATTCAAGGTCACCTGTTCCTCCGTGGGCATATACTACTATTTCGCCATCTGTTGCTGAGCCATCACAAGCAACATGAGTTACATTAACAGAATCAATGGCTATGGAATCAGGGTTATTCATATAAACCGTATCCCCAAACTGGATACATCCTAATTGATCCTGAACAGCCACATAGAAGGTATCACTCGCCAACCCGCTAAAAGTATTAGAAAGCTGCCATGTTTGTGCACTATCAATGGAAAATTCATAAGGATTTGTTCCTCCTACTGCTGTAATTTCTATCTGTCCATCGGCTGAATTATAACAACTTATATCCGACCAGGTGGTGCTTATTAGAATAGGATCTGGTTCAAGAATAGTTATTAACGTATCTTTTGTACATTGGTTTGCATCTATAATAGTTACCAGGTATTCTTCGGCAGCTAAATTTTCGATAGTATCGCCACTATTATACCAATCGGTTCCATTATGGGTATATTGCAAAGCTCCAGTTCCGCCACTAAATGCTAAAGCAATCTTTCCATCCGTATAACCATAACATGTATTATGAACAACGGTATCACTATCAATAATAATCTCTGGAGGTGATCCTACATTAACCGAATCAATAGCAGAACAACCATGCGAATCGGTAATTCTCAGATAGAACGTACCGGCACATAAATCAACGGTATCAGTAGTTGCAATAATATTACTAAAATCAGGTACATCGCTCCATTCGTAGGAAACATAAGGAGGTTGCCCACCAGAAGCTATTCCTACAGCTGTTGCATCACAAAGTCCGTAACAGGAAGTAGTTAGGCCGGTGATAGACAAAGTATGAGAAGTTACTCCTGGGCCAGATACACCACTAGATCTTTTAATTGGCTTATTAATCGAAGAGTCTGCATATAATATAGATTCAAATACACCCTCACCATTATAATCAGAAAATTTAATTGTAGCTTCTTCGAGCAATCCCGGAGGGCCAAAGTTTTCATAGTCTACAACTCTTATTCTCCAAGCACCATTAGCCGGATCCTGTCCATGTAATCCCTTCCAATCACCAGAAAACAAGAATCTACCCGAGGATGTCGGGTTACAAGAAGAAATTGATGTAAGAGATGTTGAATCTTCCGGATCATTATAAAATTCCCATGTCGCATCATCTACAAATGCTATTGGAGAAAGAACTTCACATTCATGCTTTAACTCGATAACCGAATCGTTAGGTGAAACTAAATATACACCAACATGCGCTAACCACTTATGATTTGACATTTTAACATAAACATCTATATTTGTTGATGTTGAATCAATAAAAAATGGAGCGGGCTTTCCAATCGAAGCTCTTAAACGTGGCAAATAATTAATTCTAACAGTATCAGTTGCATCAGCACAAGGAGGATTTCCTATAGCTGTTAAAACTAAATCGGCATAACCATTTGTAAGATCTGCTTGCCCAGGGGTATAAATTGGGTTTAAAATATTGGAATCATCGAAAGTTCCATCACCTTCAGTTGACCATGACAATCCAGAACAGTTTGCTGTATCTGCATCTAATATGGTATAGTCTGTATCATAACATAATAAGGTGTCAATTCCTGCAAATGCAAAAGGGCTTTGAACAAAATCAACCACAACATTATCATCGTCTGAACAAGTTCCGTTTACCTCTGTCCAGGTAAAAGTATAAGTACCATAAGCATCTACTGTTGCTGTGGCATTGGGATCGTTTGCATCGGGGGCAAAACTGGCATTGCCGGGGCCTGAATAAGTCCAGGTGCCGGTACCTACGCTTGGCGTGGCACTTAAGCCAAAGTCTAATCCACAAACGCTTCCTCCTGCTCCGGCATCGGCTATTGGCTGTTCATAAAAATTAACTGTTATTTGATCGGAATCTATACATCCGTTATTATCTTCTGTCCATGTAAAATCATAACTGCCATAAGCATCGACGGTTACCGTGGCATTGGGATCGTTTGCATCAGGGACAAAACTGGCATTGCCGGGGCCTGAATAAGTCCAGGTGCCAACTCCTACACTTGGTGTAGCATTTAATACAAAATCAAAGTCACATTCATCACCGCCACTGCCAGCATTGGAGATGGGTTGTTCATAGAAATTAACAACCACGTCATCATCATCGGTACAAGTACCATTAACTTCTGTCCATGTAAAGGTATAGGTACCATAAGCATCGACGGTTACCGTGGCATTGGGATCATTTGCATTGGGGGCAAAGCTAGCATTACCAGGCCCGGATGATGTCCAGGTGCCAACTCCTACACTTGGTGTAGCATTTAAAACAAAATTTAAATCACATTCATCGCCTCCACTACCAGCATTGGAGATGGGTTGTTCATAGAAATTAACCACTACGTCATCATCATCGGTACAAGTACCATTAACTTCTGTCCATGTAAAGGTATAGGTACCATAAGCATCGACGGTTACCGTGGCATTGGGATCATTTGCATTGGGGGCAAAGCTAGCATTACCAGGCCCGGATGATGTCCAGGTGCCAACTCCTACACTTGGTGTAGCATTTAAAACAAAATTTAAATCACATTCATCACCACCACTACCAGCATTGGAGATGGGTTGTTCATAGAAATTAACCACTACGTCATCATCATCGGTACAAATTCCATTAACTTCTGTCCATGTAAAGGTGTAGGTACCATAAGCATCGACAGTTACCGTGGCATTGGGATCGTTTGCATCAGGGGCAAAACTGGCATTGCCGGGGCCTGATGATGTCCAGGTACCTGTGCCTACGCTTGGTATGGCATTTAATACAAAATCAAAATCACATTCATCGCCTCCACTGCCAGCATCGGCTAAGGGCGTTTCAAGGTAATCAACCACAACATTATCATCGTCTGAACAAGTTCCGTTTACCTCTGTCCAGGTAAAAGTATAAGTACCATAAGCATCTACTGTTGCTGTGGCATTGGGATCGTTTGCATCGGGGGCAAAACTGGC
>JAYEKP010000193.1:0-27563 GCA_034661075.1 Bacteroidota bacterium | reverse complement strand
CATCGGGGGCAAAACTGGCATTGCCGGGGCCTGAATAAGTCCAGGTGCCGGTACCTACGCTTGGCGTGGCACTTAAGCCAAAGTCTAATCCACAAACGCTTCCTCCTGCTCCGGCATCGGCTATTGGTTGTTCATAGAAATTAACCACTACGTCATCATCATCGGTACAAGTACCATTAACTTCTGTCCATGTAAAGGTATAGGTACCATAAGCATCGACGGTTACCGTGGCATTGGGATCGTTTGCATCGGGAACAAAACTAGCATTGCCGGGGCCTGAATAAGTCCAGGTGCCGGTACCCACGCTTGGTGTGGCATTTAATACAAAATCAAAGTCACATTCATCACCGCCACTGCCAGCATTGGCTGTTGGATTTTCATAAAAATTCACAGTAACCTGGTCTTGGTCAATACATCCATCATTATTTTCTGTCCAAGTAAAATCATAACTCCCGTAGGCATCGACGGTTACCGTGGCATTGGAATCATTTGCATTGGGGGCAAAGCTAGCATTACCAGGCCCGGATGATGTCCAAGTGCCAACTCCTACACTTGGTGTAGCATTTAAAACAAAATTTAAATCACATTCATCGCCTCCACTACCAGCATCGGCTGTTGGGTTTGTTGTTTCGTTAATACCTACATCTGCTCCCTGTTTTGTACAACCATTATCGTCAATGGCATAGGTTTCATAAGTATCGGGTTGTAGACCTGTGAAGTAACCGTCTTCATCATAAGGTGGGCCAGCAGGAATATTCAGCATATCACTCAATCTAATCAAATAATAATCAATATCACCAGTACCGCCTGATGCTTCTAAGGTAATCGTACCATTATCAGCTCCTTCGCAAGAATTTGTTTTTGAAATATTATCAAAAACAATTTCTTCAGGAATATTTTCATCATCTGGGGGGTTAGTAAAGTATTTATTTACATACTCGAGACCGCAAGAATTATTATCATCAATATAAACCCTGTAAATTCCCTGAGAAATGTTGGTTGCAATTTTGGTTGTTTGACCTATAGATTCCCAGGTGCCATTTGAGGTATTATATTTTACCCAATGATAAGAATAGGGCTCTGTACCTCCTGAAGCAAATGCTTCTAGCTCGGCATCGCTGCCATCAAAACAGGATAATGGTGTAATTACAGAGATTGAATCTGCAGATAACGGATCTGGTTCTTCAACGGGAGTAAATTGACCGTCGGCAGAGCCACCATTTTCAATTACCACAGTATAGTAATCAGCGTATGCCTCTAGTCCGGTAAAAGTATAATTTGTAGAGCTTATTGTTTCTTGTTTAATTATTGGCCCAAATAATCCGCCATCTCTTAATTGGTAATCATAATCAGGACTACCGCCAGAAACATAAGCTGTTATTTGTCCATCACTTTCCCCATAACATAAAACAGAATCAATAATTACTGAATCAAGATTAAAACTTGCTTTTGAATCTGACTTTAATATTAAACCATAATCTAGTTTTCCTGCCTTAAAATTAGAAGGGTTAAGCCTTTTATTAATTCTAATAATAGCATTATTATCTTCGTAAGATAGATTTTCTGTATCTTCAAAATCCCATTTATTAATATAAATTTCTGAGTTATCTATATTCAATGTTCTATTTCTGTTACCAGAGCCGATAAACTCGTTAACTTTTATTCTGTTATTATTTAAATTAAACGCTCCGGATTTCAGATAAATATCCCCAACGGTTTCAAAATCATTTATTAATCCATATTCTCCATTAGTTGCATCAATAATAACATCAGCGGTTAGTTTAGAATTAATATCAATGGAGCTTTCTCCTGAACTTTTTAAAACAATATCGCCAAAAAATGCATGATTAACATTTTCGTTAATGATTAATGAACCATGAACCTGAATAGCAGCCTTGGTCCATTTTTTAAAAATAAAACCAGCACTTTTTAATGTCGGTTGGTAATTATCCACCTCCCACCGAAAGTCGTTACAATAAACCACCTCTTTAATAATAACGGTTTGATTGTTTGATGTGAATGAGTTATTGTCGAAAATAACATGATCCTCTTTGGTAGGAACAGTTGCTCCCGGAACACCACCTGAGGTTTCCGACCATTGTTGTGGATCGTTCCAGTTTCCCGATCCGTTTACCCAATATCTATTCTCTGAAAAAGCTGTTTTGGTCGTTGCCAGGGCAAGTAAAACAGTCAAGGATAAAAAAATAAAAATTCTCATATTTCTGAACATGAGCTATAAATTTTGGCCAATTGTTAATAAAATAATTGCAATGTTAATAAAATTTTACGTTTTGACTGAACCTTTTGTTTCAAAATTATTAATAATCGGGCACTTATTGGTCAATTTTTATTAACATTTAAATAATAAAATATTTTTTACTTCCGATTATTTGTTAATAACTTCTAAAAATAAGTGACGAATAATCAATAACTAAACACGCTCTAACTCTTGAATAACATATCTTCTGGTGATATATCGAACTGGATACCAGGCTGCTAAAAAACCAATCAAACTAATAGTAACAAATACAGCAACAAAATCAGTCCAGTTTACTTTTACCGGATAGGCATCGATAATAAAGGACGCAGAACCTTGAAGTTGTACCAATTCAAACTCAATTTGTAACCAACAAATAAATCCTCCCAGTATTAATCCAAACATTGCTCCTGCAACAGTAATAAGCCACCCTTCGGTTAAAAATATCTGTCGTATGGTTTTTAAATTCGCTCCCAGGCTTCGAAATGTAGCAATGTCCTCTTTTTTATCAATAATTAACATGGTTAATGAACCTATAATGTTAAAGGAGGCAATAATAAGTATAAAGGTGAATATAATAAAAATGTAAATTTTTTCAGATTTCATTATTTTATAGAACGATTCATGCTGTTCGTGCCTGTTTTTTATCACAAAATCATCCCCTAAAATTTGTTTGAATTCATTTTGGTCATTATTAAGTTGTTTTAAATCTTTTAACTTAACTTCAAGAGCACTAACCTCGTTGGTGTAATCAAACAATGCTCTTGCATAATTCAGCGGAACAATAATATATTTTGTATCAAATTCCTGTTGAATACCAAAAACACCTGAAGGAAAAATATAGTTTCTGTTAAAAGCGCTGGCAGAATTGGTTGTAATATTAGCATCGCGCCTTGGAACATAGATTATTATAGGGTCAATATAATTCAATCCGAGCGATAAATAATAGGCTACACCTTGTCCCACAACGGCGTAATTTTGATCGTTTTTTTTCAGAATAAAGTCTCCGGCGACCATCATGGTATCAACTCCGGAAATATTTTCAAAATTATCACTCACGCCTTTAATGGTAGCAATATATTGTTGGTCGCTATACTTTAACAATGCATTTTCTTCGAAAGTCTCTGCGACATCCAAAACATTTGGATGATTGATAATTTTCGTTTTTAAACTATCGTTTAATGTAAAAACTTTCCCGGTAGCCGGTGTTATTTTTAAATCCGGGTCAAAAGCATTATACATCGATTTGATTACCTCATCGAAACCATTAAAAACAGACAAAACAACAATTAAAGAAGCCACACCAATGGTTACGCCAATAATCGAAATCATAGAAATAATATTAATGGCATTCCGCGACTTTTTGGCAATTAAATAACGTTTCGATATAAATAAAGGAAAATTCAAAATTTTTTATTTTTAGATTTTATTGTTTACACGCTTTTACTATTAACCCGGTTCCGGTTTGGTGTTTTTGGCTTATATCAAAATAATTTAAAACAATGGATATCGGATAGGCTAAGATATAATAAACAGGCAAGATGATAAAAAATAATTTGCTTGCATTTAACATTAAAATCGGGTATTTCATCGATAGTTTCCATGAAATTTTGCCCGGTGTTCCGTAAGAATAATTGCTTTCCACTTTTGAAAAACCTGCTTTTTTCAACTTCTCTTCTATTTCGTTCATATTATAACCGTCACGAACATGCTCATCGATAAATGAATGGTCATCGTCGTCATGAACATCCGAGCCACCCTGATCAGATGGTGTTGATATTAAAAGCATTCCGCCTGTTTTAAGCGAATCATAAAAATTTTGAAATACAGAAACATCCTCTTCAATATGCTCCATCACATCAACACTGAGAATTAAATCAAAAGCCGATTCTTTTTTAAATTGAGTTAAATCGGCATATTCAAACTGTACTCTTTCGGATTTATTGATTTGTTTAAAAAATCGATTACAATCATCGATTTGCTCCTGCTTAACATCAACACCAAGAATTTTCCAGTTTTTAGATTGTTTGGAAAGATAATAGCTATATTGCCCAAATCCTGACCCAGCATCTAAAACCGAAACTTGACCCTTATAATTTCTTTTCCATTTTCGGATGGCTTTTTTTATGTGCCAGGTGCGTAGTAATAGCCAATCGAGTAATCTATAAAACAACTTACGTAAAAAAGGGCGTTTATTAAATACCTCTCCTAGGCTTTTTTTTATGGGATCGTATTTCATTTTTTCTTTTTTTACCGCCAGGGCGCTACATATTTTTTAGTTTATTATACAAATTTTTCTTTTATATTCCTTCGTGTCTTTGCGTCTTCACAGTTCATAGTTGTTTCTTTTTTTCATCGCCAAAACGCTAAAGCGCTAAAAATTTTTAACCATTCCCTAACTAGTTTAAAAGTTTATCAATATTCTCGATATAATCCAACGAGTCGTCCACAAAAAACTTTAACTCAGGAACTTTTCGTAATTGATGTCGTACTCTTTTTCCTAATTCAAACCGTATTTGATTTTCTATATCATTAATATAATGGATAAACTCATTTTTATTATCAACCGGAAACAAGCTTAAATAAACTTTAGCAATTGATAAATCAGGTGAAACGCGAACAGTGGTTACCGTAACCATTTTCCCCTTAAACAAAGAGGTGGTTCCTTTCTGAAAAATATCACCTAAATCTTTTTGCAATAATCGCTCTATTTTTTGCTGTCGGTTTGAACTCATAATTGTAGATTTTAAAAATCATTTTACAGGTCAAAATTAATGAAGTTTACTGAATATTTTTGAATCCAATAAAAATATCTATTTAAAATCTCAGAAATATTAAGTATATTGTAAAATTCGTTAATTTAATAAATAAAAACAATGAGCCTAATTTCAAATATGTTTAAAAAATCAAACGACAAAAAATATAATATTGGTATTGCCCTGAGTGGTGGCGGTGTTCGTGGCTTTGCACATTTGGGCGTATTAAAAGCATTAAATGAGCATGATATCTACCCTGAAATTATTTCTGGAACCAGCGCTGGGGCTCTTGCTGGTATTTTTTATGCCGATGGGTACAATCCTGAAGAAAGTTTCGAAATTTTTTACGATAACAGTATTTTTAATTTTACCCAGGTTTCTATTCCTAATAAAGGATTTCTTTCCATGGAAAAAGTGTCGAAAATATTAAAGAAAACAATTCGGGCCAAAACCTTCGAAAAGTTAAAAACACCACTATATGTAGCAGCTTCCAATCTTAACGATGGTAAGATTGAATATTTTCATCAAGGAAGTATTATTGATAAAGTTGTTGCTTCGGCGAGTATACCAGTGCTTTTTAAACCACAGATCATTGAAGGTAAAACTTTTGTTGACGGAGGTGTGTTTGATAATTTGCCCATTGACCCGATTAAAGACCAGTGTAAAAAGTTGATTGGCTCGCACGTCAATCCTCTTGGAAAAGAAGATAATCTTGACAGTATCATGAAAATTGCCGAGCGTACTTTTCATTTATCTGTAGGAGCTCAATTAGCACAAAAGAAAAAAATTTGTTCCCTTTTTATCGAAGCAGAAGAACTGCGCGATTATGGGATGCTTGGACTGGAGAAAGGACGGGAAATTTTCGAAGCCGGGTATAAAATAACACAAAAAATACTGGAAAAGAACAGCTCTTTTTAATTATAACAATTATTTTTTTATCGTTAAGACGCTAAGTCTCTTTTTAATTCTAACACAATTATTTTTTCTTTAATAATTCTTTGCGTCTTTGTGACTTCACTGTTCATCATTTCTTTTTAAAATATCTGTTTTTAATGATTAAAATAATGTGTAAATTATAATTTTGCTAAAAATAGTAAATATCATATTATGGGGTTAATGTCTAATGTATTCCAAAAATTAAATAATCCTAAGTACAATATTGGTATTGCGCTTAGCGGTGGTGGAGTACATGGTTTTGCCCACCTGGGGGTGTTAAAAGCATTAAACGAGAAAGGAGTCTACCCCGAAATTATTGCAGGAACAAGCGCAGGGGCTCTTGCTGGTATTTTTTATGCTGATGGATACAGTCCCGAAGAAAGCTTTGAGATTTTTTATCATAACAGCCTTTTCCATTTTACTCATGTTTCTATCCCTAATAAAGGACTTTTGTCCATGGAAAAAGTATCAAAAATATTAAAAAAAACGATACGGGCGAAAACTTTTGAAGAGCTAAAAATACCGTTATATGTAGCAGCAGCAAACTTAAATGATGGTAAAATTGAATATTTTCATCAAGGAAGTATTATTGAAAAGGTTATTGCTTCGGCAAGTATACCGGTACTTTTTAAACCACAGATCATTGATGGTAAAACTTTTGTTGACGGCGGTGTTTTCGATAATTTACCAATAGAACCGATTAAAGATCAATGCAAAAAATTGATTGGATCGCATGTAAATCCTACCGGAGAAGAAAAAAACCTGGATAGTATTTTTCGTATTGGCGAACGAGCTTTTCATTTAACGGTTGACACGATATCCAAAGAAAAGAGAGAACTTTGTGATCTTTTTATTGAAGCTGCCGGACTTAGTAATTATGGGATGTTTAGCCTCGACAAAGGGCGCGAAATTTTCGAAACAGGTTATAAAGTAACGAAAGAAATCCTCGAAAAAAACAATCCGTTTTAACCTGACTGAGGAAAATCAAAGGTTTATACTAACTGAACCTTTAATTTTTCCTGCATCAGTAGCATTATTCATCAAGTTTAAGAATAATGCAGGTTAAAATAGGACCCAATATTTTAAACCAACTCAATAATAATATTATTTTTGTATGTTGGAAAAAACAAAAATTTTGAGGGATGGATAAAAATTTGATTATTTATAATTCGTTAACCAGGAAAAAAGAGAAGTTTGAACCCATAAAACCGCCATACGTTGGATTGTATGTTTGTGGCCCCACTGTTTATGGTGATGCACATTTAGGCCATGCCCGGCCGGCAATTACTTTTGATTTACTTTATCGCTACCTGAAACACCTCGATTATAAAGTCCGTTATGTACGAAACATAACCGATGTGGGGCACTTAGAAAACGATGCCGATGACGGGGAAGATAAAATTGCTAAAAAAGCACGTTTGGAACAACTGGAGCCCATGGAAGTGGTTGAATATTTTACCCATCGCTACCATGAAAATATGGAAGCATTAAATGTACTGCGTCCCAATATTGAGCCCAAAGCTTCGGGACATATCATTGAACAGCAGTTAATGGTAGAAAAAATTATTGAACATGGCTTTGCTTATAAAGTAAACGGGTCTATTTATTTTGATGTTGAAAAATTTAATAAAAAACATGATTACGGGAAACTTTCCGGCCGTAAACTTGAAGATTTACAATCTAATACCCGCCAACTGGAGGGCCAGGACGAAAAAAGGAATCCTTTTGATTTTGCGCTTTGGAAAAAAGCTGCACCGGAACATATTATGCGTTGGCCCTCAAAATGGAGTGATGGCTTTCCGGGCTGGCATATAGAATGCTCAACCATGAGCACTAAATATTTGGGTGAGCAGTTCGATATTCATGGCGGTGGAATGGATTTACTCTTCCCACATCACGAATGTGAGATTGCCCAATCAACAGCTGCTAATGGAAAAGAATCGGTAAAATACTGGATGCACAACAATATGATTACCATCAACGGACAAAAGATGGGGAAATCATTGGGTAATTTTATTACCCTTGAAGAACTGTTTTCTGGAAATCATAAATTGCTGGAAAAGCCCTACAGCCCGATGACAGTTCGGTTTTTTATTCTGCAGGCGCACTACCGAAGTACTGTTGATTTTTCAAACGAAGCATTACAAGCAGCTGAAAAAGGGCTGGAACGTTTATTAAAAGCAGGAAAAATTTTACAACAACTGAGTGCAGGAAAAGAATCAACAGTTAACATTAATGAATTAGAAGAAAACTGTTACCAGGCCATCAACGATGATTTAAACAGCCCGATTTTAATCGCACATCTTTTTGAAGCGGTTCGGTTTATTCATTTAATAAAAGAAGGCAAAGAAAAAATTAACGCAACTGGCCTAAAACAATTAAAAAATCTTTTCCAAACGTTTGTTTATGATATTTTAGGCTTACAAGAAGAACAGTCAGACAACTCAGAGCTTACATCTGATCTTATTGACATGATTTTAACCCTAAGGCTCGAAGCCAAAAAAAATAAAGATTTCGCAACGGCTGATAAAATCCGTGATGAATTAACGCAAAAAGGGATTACCATCAAAGACACGAAGGATGGTTTTGAGTGGGAGTGGTAACCGTTGCCTAAATAAAATACTTAATATTTATAATCCGGTTCTTTTACCGGATTTTTCATTTTTTTTATATCAATTACACATAAAAAATTTAAACATCTGTTTTCGTTGGCAGTTTTTTTTGTTTTAAAAAAACAGTAATTTAGTATTCTGGTCATTAAAACTTTAATAAGATAAAACATTCATGTACTGAAGTTTAAAAAAATAAAATGAACCGAAGCGAAGCTGAGTTCACGAATACTAATTTACAAAAATATGTTTATGAGTAATAAAACATGAATGTTCCACGAAGCCAATTAATTAACTAAAAATATATGCTCGTGAAAAAGGTATTATTTATACTTCTTTTAGGTTTGTCTGTTGTAACCCTCCAGGCACAAATCCTTAATAAACTCAAAAAAATTGTCGATGAAGAAGAGGTTGTTAATGTACTGAAAGATGAACTGATTAACCACCTGGAAAATTCAAAAAAAGAGTATGAGGCCATTGATTACAACTATGCCGTATCATTTAGCGACAATTCCGGCCTTTACGAAAACGAAGAGCGGTATATGCGTTACCAAAAAATTCTATTAGAGGTATTAAAAGGAAAAAGCTTTTCAGAAAAAACAGCCCGGGAACAAGCCAAAAACTTTAATGATGCGGGAGAAATGTTGTATGCCGGAAACCGTTTTCGGTCGGCTGAACTAGCCTTCGCTGCTGCCCTGGCAGTTTATGAAGATAATAACCTATCCACAACAAAAGATGCTGCACTATCTATAAGTAACCTAGGGTTAGTTTATCACAGCACCGGAAGGTATAGTAAAGCAGAAGAATATACCTTAAAAGCGCTCGAAATAAGAAAAAATCATTTAAAAGACAATGTTGGCTATGGCGCTTCACTCAACAACCTTGCAGTACTCTATAAAGATATGGGCAAATATAACGAATCGGAAGTATTGTTTAAAAAAGCCCACGAGTTGATCAAAAACACAAATGGTGAGAACAGTAATCCCTATGCTATTGTTTTAAACAACGAAGCCATGCTTTTTCAAACCATAGGCAGATACGAGCAGGCTGAGGGTTCGATGAATAAAGCAATTGCTATAGCGGTTAATAACTTGAAAGAAAAATCACCAAACTACATTCGTTTGTACGTTAACCTGGCTTTATTATACCAGCTCATGGGAGAACTGGATAAAGCTGAAAATATTTATTTACAGGCATTAGCCTTACAGGAAAAGCGAATCGGCCATAAACATCCCGATTATGCTTCGTTGCTTAGAAATTTGGCTGCTTTGTACCAGCAAAAAGGAAATTTAGATAAAGTGGAAGATTATTTAACACAAGCCCGCGATATCTATAAACGAAAATTTGGAACAAAAAACGCATTGTATGCTAAAGCAACGTACGAGTTGGCAGCTTATTACCAATATATAAATGAGCTGGTAAAAGCAGAACAATTGCTATTTGAAAGTAAAGAAATACAGGAACAAATTTTAAATGAACATCATCCGGATTATACCCTTACCCTGGATAATTTGGCCGTACTATACTGGCAAAAAAATGATGTAGAAAAAGCAGCAGAATACTATAAACAGGTTATGGACGAATATTTATACCAGATTAACAACTATTTCCCCCCAATGAGTGAAAAAGAAAAAGCTGCCTATTGGGCAAATGTTCACCCCAAATTTTTACGGTATTATGCCTTTGTAACCGAAGTAATAAACCAGAAACCCGAACTTGCAACGGATATGTACAATTACCATATACGTACGAAAGGGTTATTATTGAGCTCCACCAACAGAATTAAATATCAGATTTTAAATAGCGGGAACAAAAAACTGGTTAACACTTACAATGACTGGGTTGACTCGAAAAAATACCTTGCTCGTTTATATACCCTGTCAGAGGATGAATTAAAAAAAGAAAAAGTAAATATTGATTCTATAGAAAGGACTACCAATTTTAAAGAAAAAGAACTATCCAAACTATCGGCAGATTTTGCCAAAGGGTTAATCTCTCAGTCCATAAGTTGTAATGAAATCACAGGCCTGCTTGATGAACAAGAAGCTACTGTTGAAATAATACGCATACCTGCATATCACTATTTAAAACCTGACACATCCGTTTTCTATGGTGCTCTGGTACTAAAGGAAAATCAAGCGGTTCCTGAGCTGGTTGTATTAAAAAACGGGAGAGAACTGGAAAAAAAACATGTAAGAGAATACCAGCAAAACATGCAAAGAGCCGCGAAGTCCAATACTTTTTTTCATGTGTTTTGGGAACCCATTAGTGAAAAAACACCCAATAAATCAAAATTATACGTTTCGTTGGACGGGGTGTATAATCAAATCAACCTGAACACATTGCAGGATGCTGAGGGAAATTTTTTAATAGATAAAGCGAACATTATATATGTGCCCAATACCAAAGAACTCGAAAAAATTAAAAGCCACTCCGCTTCAAAACAAACATTCGTAAATAAACAAGCCATCTTGTTTGGCAATCCCAATTATGCCAAAGATTTAGATTGGGATAAAGTTACCGAAATGCCGCTTCCTGAATTGCCCGGAACAAAAGAAGAAGTAGAAAAAATCAACCAAATATTAAAACAAAAAAAGTGGACAACCACAACCTATTTTTCGGATGAGGCTTCAGAGCAAAATCTAAAATTGGTAAACCAGCCTCCTGTATTACACATTGCCACCCATGGTTTTTTTCTGCCGGATGTTAAAAAAACAGACCAAAAAATTTTTGGTATCGACCCGGAAAAGGCCAAAGAAAACCCATTGTTACGTTCGGGTTTAATGTTTGCCGGGGCTGATAATACAATTCAACAAATTGGCAATCCGGAAAACCAATCATCTGATGATGGAATACTAAATGCTTACGAAGCGATGCTATTAAATCTTTCGAATACAGAATTAATTATTCTAAGCGCCTGTGAAACAGGTCTGGGCGAGGTTGTGAATGGTGAAGGCGTATACGGATTGCAACGGGCGTTTCAGATAGCCGGTTCAAAAACCATTATGATGAGCTTATGGCAGGTAAGCGATAAAGTTACCCAAAAACTGATGACTAAATTTTATGACTATTTACTCGAAAGCAAGGATAAAATTTACGCTTTTAACAAAGCGCAGATGGAGATAAAAAAAGACTACCCAGCTCCTTTCTACTGGGGAGCTTTTATCCTGATGAACAATTAATTAAATTTGTACCGTTTAATTTATCATTACAAAGAATGGACTCTTTTACTCCGGAAGAAATATTTAATATTGATAATGAGCATCAATTTAATGAGTTTGCACTAAAAATTTTCCATTACCAGGCCGAAAACAACCCGGTATATAAGGATTATCTTTTTCACTTGGGAATAAGCAACTCTTCGATTGACACATATCAAAACATTCCTTTTTTACCCATTAATTTTTTCAAGACCCATAAAGTTATTTCCGGCAATAAAAGCGAGGATAAAATTTTTTATAGCAGCGGCACAACCGGTACAACACAAAGTAAACATTACCTAAAAGACATCAAGCTGTACGAAAGCAGTTTTATAAATACTTTTAGCCGTTTTTATGGCGATATAAAAAACTATTGTGTTTTAGCTTTACTGCCCACTTATCTCGAAAACGAAAGCTCATCGTTGGTTTATATGGTAAATAAGCTAATTCAAGAATCTGTACACCCGAAAAGTGGTTTTTATTTAAACAATATTGAAGCATTAGCTTTACAATTAAAAACACTGGATGCTGACGGACAAAAAACAATTTTGTTTGGTGTTTCTTATGCATTAATGGATTTAGCAGAATTTTTTCCTATGCAACTTTCCCAAACTATTATTATGGAAACGGGCGGAATGAAAGGAACCCGTAAAGAGATCACCAAAAGCGAACTCCATCGTTTCCTTGCAGAAAAACTGGGTGTACAAAAAATTCACTCCGAATATGGCATGACCGAATTGTTATCTCAGGCATACTCAAAAGGTGATGGACAATTTTTAACGCCTCCCTGGATGAAAATTTTAATTCGGGATACGTATGACCCATTTTCACTAATTCCACAAGGCCGCTCAGGAGGAATTAATATTATTGACCTTGCTAATATGTATTCCTGTTCTTTTATCGAAACACAAGATTTAGGAAAAATCAATAAAGATGGCCGTTTTGAAGTATTGGGGCGGTTTGATTACAGTGATGTTCGTGGTTGTAATTTGCTGGTAGCTGAATAAAAAAGTCATCCTTCGACATCCTTCGACAAGTTCAGGATGACTTTTTTGTTGATTTCTTACGGATTTTTATAAATCCAGTTTTTTTCTGATACTTTTTGGAATTGCATCCTTATGCACCATGATAGCAACGGTGTGTAAACGCATAAATTGCTCAGACATATACCAGTACCCGTCATATTGGTGATCGGTTCCCCACGAATTCTTTGTTTTATAATAAACGGTTCCATTTTGATCGTTGGATAGTCCGGTAATATGCATTAGATGGTCATCGGTAACATTAAATGTTTCATATTCAACCTGTCTGAAATCCGGATCAATTAATTTTTCATCCACAGGTTGTTTCAAAAAAATTTTCTCTTCATCTTCTTCATCATCAACCACAGCAATCCCTTCTTTTCGGGTAAACCCTCGATCACTCATATCACCGTCCCACACAAAAGTATATCCTTGCTTAAGCGAATAGTTCATAATCTCCATAAAATCATCTAACGGAACATTATAGTAATTATCGTGCGACCAGTTATCGGGTACAAGTAACGGAGCTTTATCATAATAAGGCACATTGGTATACGACATTATTTCTAGATAATCATCAGGATTAATCTCCAGTTCTTTGTAAAAAGAGTGAGGAGTATATTCTTTCCCTTTATAAGTAAAAGTTTCAGGATCTTCGCCAAGATAAACATCCAGAATAGCTTTAAAAGCTTCCTGCCAAACAGTAGTTGGCCTTCGGGCTTCTAAAACACCATCTAAATAATGTTTAAGCACAGTACTCAGTTCTGCATGATTGTGCCCCTCGGATCTATATTCAATTCCGGGAAAAACGTTTTCTGGTACTATACCATGGTCAATCATTTCGTTAAACACATCATGTGCCTGTCCTCCCTGGCTAAAATTAGACAATCCATGATTGCCAATATATTGATGGGCTTTCTCTTCATATGCCTTTTTTACAATATACATTTCGGATAAATCGTACGCGGGTTTTCCCATTCTTAGTAATTCGCTTTCTAAAAATGATATAGTTGCAAAACACCAGCAGGTGCCGGTTCGTCCCTGGCTTTTAACGCTTGTAGCCTCCAGGTCAACAATTGGAGTAAAATTATAATTTGATTCTTGTGCTTGTAAAGTCAATCCCAAAAACAAAATCATTACTGAAAGAAATAGTTTTTTCATACGTCTTAATTTTAAAAGTTTTTTCGTTGTACTAGATATGTTTTAGATATCATATTTTTGATTTCGTTTAATTTTCGCTTTCCTCCTCTTCGGATAACTTTTTCCTGGAATAATTTGCCACACCGCCCGAAACAATAAACTTCATCACATCAGATGGAGGGACATCAATTTTTTGAACCTGTTCGACAGGAACAATAAATAATTCGCCCGAAAAATTATAAGAATGCGGAAAATATACCGAAACTTTTTTTCCTTCAATGCCGAGATTTGATAAATCTTGCTGTGTTAAAAAACCCAGTTTTTCTAAATCTGAAACCAAATTAACTTTTACCAATACCGGCTGATTAAATTTCTTTTCTTTGCCCACAAATGCGGATAACAAATCTTTTAACGAAGAATAAATAACTTTAACAAGCGGCGCTTTTTCAATAATACGGTTAATTATTTTTTTAAAGGGACGTGCTAAAATACTTTGCCCGGCTAATCCTAACAATGCAACAAGCAAAAAAAACATAATTAAACTTATGCCCGGAATGGTGAGGTTTAAATACTTCTCTAAAAAGGGGCTAAAAACACCATCAAGGATTACAAACGATTTATACAATATAAATATCGTTAAACCAAGCGGAGCAATATATAAAAGCCCTTGGAAAAAATATCTTACTAATTTTTTCATATTTTATCGTCTTAGGTTTATTTAAAAATATCTTTTTATAAATTTTCTAACGTTCGTTTTTGAGCTTTTGTAAGCTTATTAACAACAAGCTGGTATGACTCATCAATCCATTGATAAATTAAATTTTCGGGAATTTTTCCGTGCATGAGAATGGTATTCCAATGTTTTTTATTCATGTGATAACCCAGCAAAACACTCCCGTGAAATTGTTCTCTTAATTCTATCGCTTTTTCAGGATTACATTTTAAATTAATACTAAATTCGTCTTCTGTATCGGTTAAAGCAAACATTTTGCCCAATACTTTATATACAAGCGTTGTTTCGTCAAACGGAAGTTCTTCGGTTACTCCTTTTTTATGTAAACAATAATTTCTAAAATCCTCAATGTTCATAATAGTAAGCTGGGTTGAAAAGCATCTTGAATATGTTCTATTTTTGTTTTACCGTTAATTATAGTTACACCCACAATATCAAATCTCACTTCCTTTTCAATATTTTTTTCCTGAATATAAGCATCGGTTGCCTGAATAATAAATTTTTGTTTTTTCTTGGTAACCGCTTCTTTTGGATTCTCGAAATATTCGCTGGTGCGCGTCTTAACTTCCACAACCACCAAAAGGTTATCTTTTTCGGTAATAATATCCACCTCGTTTTTTCTAAACCGCCAGTTGGTTTCTTTAACAATATACTGTTTTGACTTTAAGTATGTTAAGGCAATCTCTTCTCCTTTTTTCCCTAATTCATTATGTTCTGCCATAATTTTATTTATTTTTGTACCTTCAAATATATGATTGATTATACTACAAAAAGTTAGTTAATCATTTTTATCCTTAAAAATAAATTATTTTAAACGAATGATAAATTTTCTTTTCAGCTTATTTTTATTTATATCTGCTCCAGTAAATCATTCCCCCAGTTTTGAGGGAAAAATTAAACTGGTTGAGGAGACACATTATAACACAATTTTTTATACTTATACCATAAAAAATAAGCAAATCAAGGTAGATAAATTTAATCAAAATCACAAAATCATACAATCCCTGCTCATTAATTTAGAAGATGAGCAAATTATTGTCTTAAGTCCATCTAAAAAAAAGTATACTTATCTGAATTTATCTCGAAATCCTAATACTGCCAACGAAAACTTTGAGGTGATTAAAACAGAGAATACGCGCATATTAAATGGGAAAAAATGTTATCAGTGGAGAGTAAGAAACGTTGAACAAAATACAGAAGTTGCTTATTGGGTTTCGGAAAGTAATTTTTATTTTTTTAATGATTTTATTAAACTACTAAACTGCAGTGAGCATACCTTTACCTTTTTTGAAAAAATACCCGATTCACAAGTTTTTTTCCCCATGTATACTGTTGAAAGGACTTTATTAAGGAAAATAAAAAAACAAATATCCGTTATCGAGATAAACCATCAAAAAGTAAACGATACAACATTTGAAATCCCAAAAGATTTCAATGAGGTAGAATATTAATCCATATATATCACATTTACTTCTTGATCACCAATATCAACCGTTATTTTTGCACCAAAAACCAAGGCTAAATTATGGTTGATGTGGCCTGCAGGAAATTGATAACACACAGGGTAATCATAATCAGCAACAGCATCACGAATAATTTCATAAGCCGTTTTACCAAAAGGAATTGTATTATCGTTCATGTCTGTCATTCCTCCTACAATAAGGCCATTAAGTTTATCCAATTTCCCGCTTAATTTTAAATTCATCATCATCCGGTCGATATGATATAAATATTCATCTAAATCTTCTAAAAAAAGAATTTTATGATCGGTTTCTATATCATATTTTGTTCCGGCAATACTATAGATCACCGACAAATTTCCGCCAATAATTTTTCCACTGGCTTTTCCCTTCTTATTAAAAGGATGTGTTTTAAAATGATAATCATTTTTATTTCCAAACAATATTTTTTTTAATGATCGTATGGCTTCATTTTCAGACCCATTGGCAGGAAAGTTTACCGGCATAATGCCATGTATACTTTTTACTCCTAAATTATGGATATGTGCATGTAAGGCAGTAATGTCACTATACCCAACAATCCATTTAGGGTTGTTCATGAATCGGGAAAAATCGAGCGATGGCAATGTTTTAATGGTTCCGTATCCACCCCGAGCACAAATAATCGCTTTAATATTAGGATCGTCAAGCATTAATTGTAAATCGTTGGTTCGTTCTTTATCAGTACCTGAAAATTGCTGTTCCTCTTTAAAAAGATTTTTCCCAAAAACAATATACAACCCCCACTGTTCGAAAATTTTTACGGCTGCTTCAATGTCTCTCTTTTCTATTTTACGTGCCGGAGCAACAATTCCAATGGCATCACCTGATCTTAATTTAGGAGGAGTTATCATCTCTATCTGTTTTTTTAAGATATGTAAAACTAAATATTATTTATTGGATGAAAAAAAATATTCCTTCGTATATTTGTTCGGTATTTTTTAAAATTGCCAGAAACCTTTTAAATGGATATGAAAAAAACAAAACGCTATTTAATTACCTCAGCTCTCCCGTATGCAAACGGACCATTACATTTAGGACATATTGCCGGAGCATACCTCCCTGCCGATATTTATGTTCGTTATCTTAAACTCAAAGGCAAAGATGTAGCTTTTATTTGTGGCTCGGACGAACATGGTGTACCCATTACGTTACGTGCACGAAAAGAAGATGTTTCTCCACAACATATTGTCGACAAGTATCATAAAATGATAAAAAAAGCTTTTGCCGAATTTGGAATCGATTTCGACATCTATCATCGTACATCCTCCAAATTGCATCATGAAACAGCTTCGGATTTTTTTAAAACCATGTACGATAAAGGCGAGTTTATTGAAAAAGAAGAAGAACAATACTACGACGAAAAAGAAAAACAATTTTTAGCCGACCGATATATCATTGGCACCTGTCCTAAATGCGGATACGAAGAAGCATATGGCGATCAATGTGAAAAATGTGGCACAAGCTTAAGCCCCAAAGAATTAAAAAATCCGAAATCGCGTTTAAGCGGCAATTCACCCATATTGAAAAAAACAAAACACTGGTATTTACCATTAGACAAATATCAACACGAATGGTTAGAAGAATGGGTCGACAGCCATAAATCAAACTGGAAAACGAATGTTTATGGGCAGTGTAAGTCCTGGTTAAATGGGGGGCTACAGCCACGTGCGGTAACTCGCGATTTAGATTGGGGTGTTCCGGTACCTGTTGAAGGATCGGAAGGAAAAGTACTATATGTTTGGTTCGACGCGCCTATCGGCTATATTTCAGCTACTAAGGTATGGGCAAAAGAAAACAACAAAAACTGGAAAGATTACTGGCAAAGTGAAAATTCTCAGTTAATTCATTTTATCGGAAAAGATAATATTGTCTTTCATTGCTTAATCTTCCCGACTATGCTTAAAGCACATGGCGATTATATTTTGCCTGAAAACGTGCCCGCAAACGAATTCTTAAATTTAGAAGGAGACAAACTTTCCACTTCAAGAAACTGGGCAGTTTGGATTCACGAATATTTACAGGATTTTCCCGGCAAACAAGACGTTTTAAGATATACCATTTGTGCCAATTCACCGGAACAAAAAGACAACGATTTTACCTGGAAAGATTTTCAAAACAAAAATAACAACGAGCTGGTAGCCATCTTAGGTAATTTTATAAACAGAACCATCGTGCTTACCCATAAGTACTATGGGGGAAAAGTTCCTAATCGTGGTACTTTAACCGATTTTGATAAAGAAACATTGGCCGAAATGACGGTTATTAAAAACAATCTGGAAAAAAGTATTGAAAGTTTCCGCTTCCGCGAAGCGGTTAAGATAGCCATGGATTTAGCTCGTTTAGGCAACAAGTATCTTGCTGATACCGAACCATGGAAAGTTATTAAAACGGATGAGGAGCGCGTGAAAACCATCATGAACATCTCTGTTCAGATTTCAGCTGCACTATCCATTATTATTGAACCCTTTTTACCTTTTACCGCGAATAAACTGCGTCAATTTCTTAATATTAGCAAGCTAAACTGGGATTTAGCTGAAAATAATACTATCATTGAAGCAGGGCATACGATTAATAAAGCCAAACTTTTATTTGATAAAATTGAAGACGAAGCCATAGAAAAACAAATTCAAAAACTAATGGATACTAAAAAAGCAAACGAAGCTGAAAAACCGCTAGTTGAGGCGGCTAAAGAAAACATTACATTCGATGATTTTGTAAAAATGGATATCCGGGTAGGTACCATTTTAGAAGCCGAGCGTGTACCCAAAACGGACAAACTGATTAAGCTTAAAATAGATACCGGAATAGATCAACGAACCGTAGTTTCGGGTATTGCTGTGGATCATAAACCGGAAGATATTATCGGCAAACAAGTGAGTATTTTGGTAAATCTGGAACCACGAAAAATACGTGGAATAGAATCACAGGGAATGATTTTAATGGCCGAAGATGCCAGTGGCAAACTGGTTTTTGCTGTTCCCAAAGAAAAAACAAGCAATGGGGCTACTATAAAGTAATTCAGTTTTTTATTTCAGTGTTTTGAGTTGATTAATATTCAACTTGAAATTTGAAAACTTAAAACTTTTTAAATCATCTTTTTAACGCTGGAATGTACTACGGACGATTCCAGGTCATGTAATTTCTTTAACTTTACAACGTCCGAAGGACTTAGAAACGATAAGTAGAAAAATTAAAACAAATCAACCCAGTCTCCGCAATCTTTAATCAGCTGTATCAATTCATCCACAGCCTTTTCTTCGGGGATATTTTTTTTAATTATCTCTTTATTTTTATATAGTGTTATTTTTCCCGGCCCTGCTCCAACATATCCATAATCAGCATCAGCCATTTCTCCCGGGCCGTTAACAATACATCCCATAATGCCAATTTTAAGATTCTTTAAATGCGATGTACGTTCACGGATTACTTTGGTCGTTTTTTGCAAATCGAATAATGTTCGCCCACAACCCGGACAGGAAATATATTCCGTTTTGGAAATACGAACCCTGGAAGCTTGTAAAATTCCAAAGGCAGTATGGATTAAATCCTGATGAAGTATTTCTCCCTTGTTTTCAATCCAAACGCCATCACCCATCCCATCAAGAAATAATCCTCCAATATCACTGGCTGATTTTAATTGAAAATCTTCTACATTATTCTCTGAATAAGAGCGTCTTATAATAACAGGAACCTTACATTGGGCATTTATCAGCTTAAAAAAGGCTGCCCTTTGGTCGGCATAACCATTTAGGTTACATGTAGTTAAAACAAGAACAATATTTTTTTGATAATTTATTTTCTGTAAACCTTCGACTTCAAGCTCATTATTTTTTACAATAATAAAATTTAAATGGTTTGATTTTTTATCAGACACAAAATAATTATTGATAGATTTAAATAAGGGAAAAACATGATTCGTATTAAACTCCTGTTTCATCCAAACAGATTCATCAACAATATAATTATTCTTTACATTTAAGGTTTTTCCCGCCAGCCGATCGCCCCAATATATGTAATCGGGCTGTAAATCGCTCTTGTTTAAGTCTTTAGCAATTACTACAGGAACATTATTTCCTCCAATATTTTTTACACTATCAGTTGTATACTTTTGATAATCAAAAAAATCAATGGGAACAGGAAAAACCGGTTCAATTGGAGAATAATGTTCTCTTTCTGTAAAGTACCCAGCCAATTTTTGGGCTACAGGAATTTCATCTTCAGGAGGTTCTGTTAATGAAACCCGGATGGTATCGCCAATTCCGTCGGCAAGCAATGCTCCAATACCCACTGCAGATTTTATTCGCCCGTCTTCTCCTTCTCCAGCTTCTGTTACTCCCAGGTGTAATGGAAAATTCATATTTTCTTTTTCCATACGGGTGATCATTAAACGGTTTGCTTGAACCATTACCCGTATATTGCTCGATTTTAGGGAAAGAATAATGTTTTGGAAATCATGGTGCACAGCAATCCGCAGAAACTCCATGGCCGATTCAACCATTCCTTCCGGAGTATCGCCATAGCGACTCATTATCCGATCGGAGAGGGAACCGTGATTAACACCTATTCTTAAGGCTGTTTTGTGCTGTTTACAAATCTCCAGCAAAGGAACAAGCTTTTCCTCAATTTTTTTAATCTCTGCCTTATATTCTGTCTCGGAAAAATCAACCTTCGAAAAATTTGCCCGTTTATCTACAAAATTACCGGGATTAATACGTACCTTTTCAACCAATTTTGCCGCCGTTAAAGCGGCTTTCGGGTTAAAATGAATATCGGCTGCCAGCGGAGTATAAAAATCGGCATCCCGTATTCCATTTTTTATAAATTCAAGATTTTTAGCTTCGCGAACACCTTGTGCTGTAATTCTTACTAATTCTCCACCTGCCCTAATTATTCTGAGCGACTGCGCTACTGTTTCGTCGGTTTTCAGCGTGTTCGTACTTGTCATTGACTGAATACAAACAGGATTGTTCCCACCTATTTTAATATTGCCCACAGTCACTTCCTTGGTGAATCGCCTTTGAAAGGAAAATAAATTTTGAATAAATTTGTTTTTTTTGATTTCCACCCGATAGTAATGATTAAAAAATAAACAACGAAAGTACAAATGTAATCAAACAAAAATAAACGGGCTATCTCTGGCAGCCCGTTTTTAATTTTCCTATTATGTTAAATATTCTATTCTACTTTCAGCTGAAATAATTCTTTAGAGGCATTATCATCCCATGCATCGTGGATAATTAAAATATATTCCTTATCTTTTTCTACATCGATCTCCGCCGGAAGTTTAATCCAATCTATTGCTGTAATATACTTCTCTTCATCTTCAGAATCTTTGGATAATAATTTCATTTCCGGTTGAACGCCCTTATGATCTTTTACAAAAACCTTTACATTTTCTTTGGGGGCAAGAAATTTAAAATAATCCTTATCTCCTTTAGGAAAAATCGCAATTTCGTGGGTTGATCCCAGCTCAATTAATTTTGCATTTTGGACAGAATTATTAGGTTCAAAAAGATCAAACTCTGGAATATAATTAACTTTAAGATCAAATGCTTGTGCAACGGCATTATCATCCCAGGCATCATGCATTACAATATAATATTCGCCGGAATCAGGCATAAAGCAAGCTTCAGGCATTTCTCCCCAATCTCTTATAATTTTTATTTGAGGATCGGACCATTCGTCATAAATAGCAAATCGTACTTCCGGTTGAATAGCATTAGGAACATTTTTTGCTGCAATTTCTATATATCCTTGTGCAGGAAATTTAACTTTAAACCAGTCTTTATCTTCTACAGGATAAATTCCGGCTAATAATTGTTCATCAAATGTTATTAATTTTGCTTCTTCGGCAGAATTATTAGGTTCGGTGGGATCAAATTCTTCCAAAAAATCAATTTTTACCAAAAATTCTTCTTGAGAAGCACCATCGTCCCATTCGTCTTTTAAAGCCAAATAGTAGTCTCCCGGCTCCTGAACAAACAGAGCATCGGTTACAGGGCGCCACCCTCTTATCCTTTTTGCTTTTTTCTCATCCCACTCCTGATATTTAGCAAAACTTACCTCCAGCTGAATGCCTTTAACTTTATTAGCAGCCTGTACCTGAATATAACCTTGCTTTTGGACATTTACTTTAAACCAGTCAACATCTTTAACCGGATCTATGGTTAAGGAAAATTCTTCACCAAATTTTGCATCCGAAGCTTCTTCGATGGTGTTATTCGGCTCATTATCTCCTGCCGGGTTTCCACAGGAATACAACAATATTGATATCAAAAACAATGTTTGAGCTATGTACTTTAAATATTTCATAATCATTAAATTTGGGGGTTAATATTCAAAGGTATTAAAAAGATTTTTTGAACACAATTAATTTAATATAAAAGAGTTATATAAAAAGTTATTAAGACTAAACATACAAGCCCAAAAAAGAAGTTGGCATATTTACAGGCCGTTTTTTAATCTTTGGGTTGACCTTGAGGTTAAAAAATATAATTTCATTATTTTCGTATTCTATTTAAATAAAAAATTATGTCGATTCAAGTTAAGGATTTAACCAAAATATACGGAACTCAAAAGGCTATTGATCAAATTAGTTTTGAGATAAAAACAGGAGAGATTGTTGGTTTTGTAGGCCCTAATGGAGCAGGAAAATCAACTACCATGAAAATTCTCACCGGGTTTATTCCTCCTTCATCAGGTAAAGCCCAAATCAACAACCTGGATTTAATTGAAAATTCGCTTGAAATCAGGAAACATATCGGATATTTGCCGGAAAACAACCCGCTTTATCTCGATATGTATGTAAAAGAATATCTTGAATTTGTTTCCGGAATATACAAACTAGGAAAACAAACTAAATCAAGAATTGAACAAATTATTGAACAAACAGGTTTAGCCATTGAGCGCAAGAAAAAAATCGGAGCTTTATCAAAAGGGTATCGTCAAAGAGTAGGATTAGCACAGGCTTTAATCCATGATCCGGACATCCTTATATTAGACGAACCTACATCTGGGCTTGATCCTAATCAAATTATTGAAATCAGGAATTTAATTTCGGATGTAGGTAAAGAAAAAACGGTGCTGCTTTCTACACACATTATGCAGGAAGTTGAAGCCATTTGTGATCGTATCATCATTATCAATAAAGGAAAAATTGTTGCGGATGATTCAATGGAATCCATTTATTCGCATTCTAAAGATCAATATATTACCATTGTTGTAGAATTCGACCAAGAAGCAGATCAAAAACAACTTGAACAAATTGAGCTGGTAGACAAAGTAGCTAAGATAGACAATAAAAACTGGTTGATACAAAGCTCATCGAATGAAGATATACGACAAAATATATTTAATTTTGCCGTAAAATCTAACCTTGTTGTTCTATCCATGCAGAAAAAAGAAAAAAGCCTGGAAGAAGTTTTCCAGGAATTAACGAACTAATTTTTCTATACCTTAATAATTATTTGTCATAACCCCGATTATCTTCCGATCCTTTATTATTTTATACCGTTTGTCAAAGTTTCATTGACTTTTAGTTTTTCTTCGCTTAAATTTAATTTTTATCTGATCATACGTTTAAAATGATATTTTTAACTTTGGATTAAACACTTTAATTATAACCTACTTTCTTTTCATTTGATGATAGCTGTTAAAATCCAGAGGACGATATCATAATACCGGGAAAACACACTATAAAAAGTTATGAATAGAAAGCTATCCTATCAGCAACTGGAGCAGAGGATCCAAAAAATTGAAAAAAATTTATTCGATTTAAAAAACAAAGAAAAGGAACTTGAGGAACATCGTGAAAAACTTCAGTTGGCCATGAAAACTGCAAACTATTTTTCTTTTGAGATAAATCTTAAATCATTAAAAATAACCGCTTCTGAAGAAATATATCAAAACCTGGGATATCCAAAATATGAGATTACATCATTAATTCATAATGCAGGGAGTTTAATCCATCCTGGGGATTATGAAAAAATGAAAGCACATATTTTATCCTTTGGTAAAAACACCCCTTTAACGTTTAATTTTGAATTTAGGGTTAAACATAAAAAACCAACAATGGTTTTGGTTTATGGCTACAGGAAAAAATACCGAATGGGACAAAGAAGGAAATCCTTTACGAATATTGGGATTATTAAAAAATATACAGCAAGACAAAGAAAATCAAGAAAAATTTAAAGAAAGCGAAGAGAAATTCAAATCTCTGGCAACCCTCTTGCCAGAAGTTGTTTATGAAACTGATATAAACGGCAATCTAACTTTTGTAAACCTAAAAGCCTACGAAATTTTTGATTATACAGAAGAAGATTTTAAAAAAGGGCTCAATGCCCTTCAAATGATAGCTCCGGAAGATTTACCAAAAGCCAAGGAGAATATTAAAAATGTTTTAGAAAAAGAAAATTTAAAAGGGGTAGAATATACAGCCATTACTAAAAAAGGAAAAAAGTTTCCGGTATTGGTATACTCGAATCCTATATACCAAAACAATAAAATAAAAGGTTTACGAGGAATAATTGTTAATATTTCTGCTCAAAAAAATTTAATTAAAAAACTCAAAAGGAGTGAAAAAAATTTTCACCAACTAGCAAACAACATAAACGACGCCTTTTGGCTACGAACACTCGGCCAAAAAGTTATTTATATGAATCCTGCATGTGAAAAAATTATTGGTGAAAATTCTAAAAATATTTTTGAGGATTTTAACGAATATGAACAGTGGATTCATCCGGAGGATAAAGAGGAAGTGATTCGTCAAAAACAAGAAAATCAAAGTTATCCAAAAAAAACACATTATTATCAACATCGAATAATACGGCCAGACGGAGAAATTCGATGGCTTTGGATACGAACTTTCCCGGTTTTTAATGAAAAAGGAGAGCTATATCGAAGAGCCGGAATTGCCAGCGACATAACGGAACAAAAACAACTTCTAAAGCAATTAACCTTAGCTAAGGAAAAAGCCGAAGAAAGCGACAGGCTTAAATCTGCTTTTCTGGCAAATATGAGCCATGAAATTAGAACACCCATGAACGGAATTTTGGGTTTTTCTGAACTACTTCGTGATCCTTTTATTACCGACGAAGAAAAAGAAACCTACATTAAAATAATTAATTCCAACGGAAAACAATGATTAAAACTGATTGATGATATTATAGATATTGCAAAAATTGAAGCCGAACAACTCTCAATAAGCAAATCTTATGCATACCTTAATACCATAATGGACGACATTTACCTTCAATTTAAACAGGAACAACATCGACTAAATAAAGAACATATTAGCTTTACGATTAATAAACAAAAGGATGATCCACAAATCTATACCGACACGATAAGATTAAAACAAATTTTAAGTAACTTACTAAATAATGCATTTAAGTTTACCGATAAAGGATTTATAAAAGTAGGTTACGAAGCGATAAAAATTAATAAAATTCCTTATTTTCGGTTTTTTGTTTCAGACTCTGGAATTGGAATACCTGAAGAAAAATCATCCATAATCTTTAAACGTTTTGGACAAATCAAAACTCAAAATAATAAAACCTATCAAGGAACCGGCCTGGGCCTTTCTATCTGTAAAGGATTGGCGAAACTATTAGGAGGCGAAATTGGGTTTGAATCAACCCAAAACGAAACAACATTTTATTTTACGGTTCCTGATAAATATGATTCTTTCGTTAATAATAAAAAATCGATTATAAATGATAAAAAAACAATTCTGCAGAAATGGGATAATATTAAAATATTAGTGGTTGAAGACAATACAGATAATTTAGAATTTTTACGAACACTATTAGAAAAAAACGGAGCAATAGTTTTATCCGCAAGAACCGGAGAAGAAGCTGTTGAAATTATAAAACAAGATGAAACAATACAAATAGTACTCATGGACATTCAGCTACCCCAAATGAATGGATTGGAAACGACTCAAATAATTAAAGCGATTAATCCAGATATTCCGGTAATAGCACAAACAGCTTATGCATTATACGACGATTGTGACATTTGCCTTAAAAATGGTTGTGACGATTACGTGCCCAAGCCATTAAAAAAAGATGTTTTGTTTGAAAAAATAAATCACTACATTTACAAATAAAAATACAAAGCTATGCAACGATCATTAATTATTGGGTTATTATCTGCACTTATACTGGTTATTTTTGCTTTAAGAAACGATACTGAAGTTGCTCTCTATTTTCTCTGGGGCGACCCGGTTAAAGGTTCTCTTTCGTTAATTCTTCTGGTAACCATTATTATTGGTGTTATTTTAGGTATAATTTTTTCTTATCCTTCTATTTTAAAACAAAAGAAAAAATTATCGGATCATAAAAAAGAAGTAGAGAAATTGAATACTATTTTAGCCGATTATAAAAAAGAATACGGCTTAAACCAAAAAGCCCGCGAAAAAGAAGAAGCAGAAAATAAAAAAGAAATGAATTCGGACACAGAAAAATCGTAAACAGTTAATTCCTATTTATTGCTATTCCTGATATAATATCTGTATCCGATGTTAATACTCACCGTTTGATTATAATAATATTGAGGATTCGGAATCATATCGCTTCCTGGCGATCGAATGATACTCCTACTCCACAACACTTCAGCAAATACATTTCCACTGTTCTTAAACGAATATAAATAACCACATCCAAGAAAAAATCCCGGTTCATCATCATTCACTCTTCTATCCCTGGTATATTCATAATCATTATCGGAAATACGAATATCGCCTTTCTCTTCTGAATTAATTAAAAACCCTTTAAAAAAGCCTCCCTGGATATAAAAATCATTATTCCCGAAGGGAATATAAAGGGTTAGAGGTATTTCGAGGGTCCAAAAATTCTGATCCCAGTAAATTTTACCATCAACATTTTCGTAAGATGCCAAAGAAGCATTCCATGACTCTGTTACATTTATTTGTGCTCCCTTTTGAATATAACTTCCTCCTAACCCTATAGAGAAAAAACGGCTTATGCGAAAATCAGCTATAATACCCAAATTGAAACCCGTTTTAAATTGATCACTTGCCGGATGATTGGCATAAAAAGTTTCAGGTGTTGTACCATTTAAAAAGGTTTCGCTGGCAACATCAGGTCCATACATATTGGCAAATGTTATTCCGCTTTTCAGCGAAAGGCTAAGGCCGTTTTCTATTTCCTGCGCATATACAGCTGTTATATAGAAAATTATAAGTTGTAATAAAACGATCTTTTTCATCATTGCAGGAATAATTTTTTTTATTTTTTAATAATTAAATCACATCTGTCCTAAAAGATAGCCAATTTAGAGCTCTTGTTTAAAGAGCCCTTATTTTTGTAGTACTAACCAACTAAAATATAAATTGGCTATGAAAACAAATTTAACACTCTTTGCTCAAATTGTAAAATCACTTTGCA
>JAYEKP010000192.1:0-1881 GCA_034661075.1 Bacteroidota bacterium | reverse complement strand
AAAAGTTTTTACGAACTAAATTTTAAAACCTAATACCAATACATCATCCACTTGAGGTTGATCTCCTTTCCAGTTAATGAAACTTTCGTATAAAATTTGTTTTTGTTCCTGAATATTTTTGTCATGAATTTCTAATAATAGTTCGCGCAGGTTTCCAATGCGAAATTTTTTACGCAATGGTCCACCAAACTGATCGGAATATCCATCCGTAAACATGTAAAATAAATCCCCTGGGAGAATATCAATTTTATGATTTGTAAAAGGCCTCATAGCTTTTGCGGAAATACCAACAGGCATGCGGTCTGCTTTAATAATTTCCAGCATATGATCCCGAATAAAATACAAATGGTTATAAGCTCCGGCATATTCCAGTTTCATATTTTCATGATCGATAATCACCAGCGAGATGTCCATTCCATCTTTTGCTTCCTCCAAACGATTAGAGTGCACAAGGGTTTTAACCACTTTTTTACGTAAGCGGTTTAAAATTTCTGCCGGATTTTGTTCTTGTTCATCAAAAACAATTTCATTTAAAAAATTTATCCCGATGATACTCATAAAAGCTCCGGGAACACCATGTCCTGTACAGTCGGCTGACACAATAATCGATTTTCCATTAAATTCAGCAACCCAATAAAAATCGCCACTTACAATGTCTTTGGGTTTAAACAAACATAAACCATCGCGTAAAATTTTTTGTAAGGTAAGTTTATCCGGGAAAAGTGCAACTTGAATATGCTTTGCATATTCAATGCTATCTGTAATATCTTTATTTTGTCTTAAAATAAAATCGGTTTGCTTATCCGCAAATTCTTTTTGTCGTTGAATTTCGTCGCGTTGAGCTTCAATTTCATCTCTTTGTGTCTCAATTTCTTCGTTCTGCTTTTGCATCTCGGCATTTTGCAATCGTAGAATTTGATTTTTACGTTTTCTATGAGCAATTATTTTGAGCAGGATTAAAGCCTGTATAATAACAATGCCAATGGCTATTAATAAAATTATATTAATCGTTGATTTCTGCTTTTTCTGCTTATTAAGTAATTCAATTTCCTTTTGTTTCTTCTCTGTTTCGTACTTTATCTCTAATTCGGCAATTTCAGATTGTGTTTTTTCATTGATTCTTTTATTTTTTAATTGATAGAATTTTTCAAAATAAGCAAGTGCTTTTTGTGGTTGGTTAATTTCACGATAAATTTTATACATTAACTCATATAACATTTCGAGAGTAATCTTATAACCCTCTAATTCGCAAATTGGAATTGCCTTTTGGCAGTAATTTAATGCCCGGTTGTATTGTTTTAATTTATAATAAATTCCACCTACGTTTAAATAGGAAGCTGATATCCCTTCAGGATTATTTATTTTTTTTTCTATATCAAGTGATTTTTGATAGTAATCAAGTGCTTGTGATAATAAGTTTAAATGTTCATTTAATACGCCCAGATTATTGTAAACTCTATTTATTCCAAGGGTATCATTAAATTCCTTATATATATCCAGGGCTTCAGTATAATAATTTATCGCAAGAGGATAATTTTCCATTGCTCGAGATACAATTCCTAAGCTATTGTATGCTTGTGCTATTTTTAACTTGTTATCCTGCTTTTGGTGGTTTTCGAGGTAACTTGTAAAATATTTAAGTGAGGTTTGTAAATTATCTTGATAAAAATGTGCTTTGCCTAATATTAAGTAACAATAATTGATTATGCTTATACTATCATGTTTCTCTCCTAAATGTAAAAATTCATTGGCTAGAGGAATTGCTTTTTCAGGTGCATTTGTAATATAATATTCAGATAGGGCATAATAGTAAGGTATTTTTGATGTATCGGCAGGAATATTTTTTAGAATGGTTTCCAGAGAATCGGCATAATTAGAATC
>JAYEKP010000191.1:0-1888 GCA_034661075.1 Bacteroidota bacterium | reverse complement strand
AATTTATATTTTAGTTGGTTAGTACTACAAAAATAAGGGCTCTTTAAACAAGAGCTCTAAATTGGCTATCTTTTTTTATTATTTAGGACAGATGTGTATAAAATTAATAAAATAGTTTCTAGTGTTTCGAAATTAAAATTTTTATTTTTACTTTACATTTTATGTAATATTTTTTTAATTAAAAATCAATGGAGAACTTAATTATAAATAAATACTGCTAATGCAATTTAACATAATCGATATGAGAAAAATTATTCTTTTACTGTGTTCATTCGCTTTTTTTGTAAGTGCAACAGCACAAGACGAACAAGCTTTAAAAGAGTCGAAAAAGAAATCACACTTAGTCTATAACGAAGGGGTTAGGTTAGCTGCTGAATCAAAATATAAAGATGCCCATGCTAAATTTGATGAAAGTTTGTTTATCCAACCCGAGTTTGCATTACCCTATATTGAAAGGGCTAAAATAAAAATTCTTAACAAAGATTATGATTTAGCTGTGGATGATGTTGCTAGAGCAATTGCTGCTGATGAAGAGGCTGCCGAAGCTTTTTATTTAAGAGGATATCTTAATATCTTAATGAATAATTATCAGGAGGCTTTAACCGATTTTACGCGTGCAATACAAAAAGGATTATCTGAAAATAAAGTTTATTATTTTAGAGGATTGATGAATTTTAAATTACAGGATTATAATAGTGCATTAATTGATTTTACCATGGCTATTGATAAAAAGTATGATTTTGCTTATGCTTTTAATGAAAGGGCCAGCACTAAAAAAATGCTTGGGGATTATCATGGTGCAATACATGATTACAACCAGGCCATTGCCTATGATTCCACTATTATAAATGCCTATGATAACCGAGCATCTTGTAAAATTAAAACAGGAGATTTTCAAGGAGCAATCGATGATTATACCCAAGCCATAAAAAAAGATCCCCAATTTTACATTGCTTTCAATAATAGAGGAAATGCATATTTTCAGATGGCCGAATATGAAAAAGCATTAAATGATTTTTCTAAAGTAATTGAAATAAAAAAGGATTATGCTCCAGGATATAATAATGCTGCTATAACAAAAATAAAACTTGAAAATTATTTAGGCGCTGTGGATGATTTAGATAAAGCTATAGAACTCGATAATGAATATGGCGAAGCCTACTTAAACAGGGGGTATGCCAAAGAGTTTTTGGGAAAGTTTGAAGCCGCCTGTAGTGATTGGAGAAAAGCTTATGAACTGGGAATTGAAGAAGCTGAGAAATATATTTCTGAATGTGAATAATAAATATTACGCAAAATGAAAATTTTAAAACCAATTATACTAACATTAATACTTGTTACACAAATAAGCCTGCTTATTTTAGGTCAGGAAAATGTTAAAATTAAAAAGAAAGATTTTAGAATTGAATATAAAGAAGTAGGTTTTAAAGATGCCTGGAAAGAAGTAAAAGCAGGAGAAAAACTTTTTTCAGCTGGATTGGGAACTTACCCAAAAGCCCTTGAACATTATTTACGAGCTTACAAATACAATAGTGAATGTCCGAAATTAAACTATAAAATTGGGGTATGTTATCTTTCTACAAATGAATTTTATAAAGCTACTGACTTTTTAGAAAAAACATATCTAAAGAATGAAAATGTTACCGACGATATCCATTTTATGATGGCTAGAGCGTATCATTTAAATTTAAATTTTGACCAGGCTATTGACAATTATAAAGCCTACTATAGTTCTTTCTCTGTTGAAGAACTTGAACATCTTGAGGAAAATATCGATAAATATATTAAAGAATGTAAGTACGGTAAAGAATTGGTAAATAATCCAGTTCGTGTTATTATTAATAATCTTGGATCACGTGTTAATTCTGAATATGACGATTACAATCCC
>JAYEKP010000190.1:0-40792 GCA_034661075.1 Bacteroidota bacterium | reverse complement strand
AGCAAAGAGTGTTAAATTTGTTTTCATAGCCAATTTATATTTTAGTTGGTTAGTACTACAAAAATAAGGGCTCTTTAAACAAGAGCTCTAAATTGGCTATCTTTTTTTTATTATTTAGGACAGATGTGAAAAAAGATATAAATGATGCAGAAATTAGTTAAAATTTTCTTTTGGTTGGGTTTACTGTTTATTCTATACTTTATTGTATCCTGTGATGATTATTTTGAATATAGTCCATATGCAGCGAATGTAAAAAACTCGTTTAAAAATATAGATACGCAAAATTTTAATAAGCTATATGCAGATACAACTTATAAAGATACGATAAAATTTGCTGTTTTTGCTGATTCACATTACAATTATAACGAACTATCCAAGGCTATTACAAATGTTAATAACCGTTCTGATATCGATTTTGTAATCGTTAATGGAGACATGGCTGATCATGGCTACTTAAAAGAGTATGAGCTTTTTCATGAAAAAATGGAAAAATTAACTGCTCCCTACTTTACTGTAATAGGGAATCACGATTATAAATCTAATGGCATAGAAATATATAAACAAATGTATGGGCATCCCAATAAAAGTTTTGTATATCAGGATAACTTTTTTATTCTTTGGGATGATATTTTTTGGGAAAGCAATAGAACTCCCAATATGAATTGGCTTGAAGCTCAGTTAAGAAGAGCTTCGGCAGGTTCTTATAAAAATATTTTTGTTTTAGCTCATATCCCACCTTTTGGTGAACAATTTACCGAAGAAGATGAATTGCAATATAAAGACTTGATACTAAGCCATCCTGTTGACTTATCAATACATGGGCATGTTCACCGGTTTATTTTTGATGATTATTATAATGACGGAATGATTTACTTAACAGTAGAATCAATTATGGACAAAGAATATGTAATTATTACAGCTAGTGCTAATGAAGTAGGTGTTGAACAGGTTAAATTCTAATTATTAAATGAGAGATATAGTAATACAAACTTTTTTATTGATTTTTTTTATTCAGGGATTATCATATACCCAGAAGGTGCAGGCGTTTGATAGTACAAAAACCAATAAAAAATGGTATACTCCTGATTATATAAAATTGCAATTTGCTGGCAATATTGGTTTTGTTTCATTTGGTACAGGATATAGTTGGTGGAAAGAAAAAGCACAAAGCGATATAATATATGGATATGTGCCAGAATATTATGGTAATGCAAGAATACATACTTTTACACAAAAAAATTCGTTCCGGTTAATTAATTTTAATAAAAGAGATTATGCGTTTTTGATGTTTACCGGTTTTTCGATTAGCTTTGAACCTGGGCAAAATTCTTTTGTTCAAGTTCCAAATAAATATCCCAGTGGTTATTATAGCCCAAATTTTGTGTATGCATGTATTTTCTTGGGAACTAAATTAAAGTTTGACATTCGTGAAAAATACTACTTTGATTTTATTGAATCTTATTTTGAAATTAATACGCTGGGTGATTATATTTTTTATAACCTAATTGCAGGAGAAGAAAGGAGTTCAAAGATTTTTTCTTTGGCACTTGGTTTTTCTTTTTTCTTCCCATATTAATAAAAAAGTACCATTTTATGTGTTATTATTGTGTACAAAATATTTGTTATATAGAATCCGCATTATATAAATAACGCTTAATACTCCTTTTTGGGGTTTTTTCAAATTCTTCTGGATAGATCTTAATAGTACTTATTTGCATATACTTTGCAAGAGTGGTATTTACTTCCTTTTTATTATTTTCCATGATTTTTTTTAACCCGGCCTCTGTTATACCGTCCATGTCTACCATCTCATAATCTGGATAAGCCAGTGCAATTAACTTATTCTCTTTTTCGATAACTACAGACTCCTGAATGTATGGAAGATTATTCAGTTTTGCCTCAATTTCTTCGGGGAAAATATTTTCCCCAGACGGCCCAATAATTACACTTTTACTTCGGCCTTTGATAAAAACAAAGTTTTCTTCATCGATAATACCCAAATCACCGGTATGTAACCATCCATCTTTGTCAATGGCTTGTTCTGTTGCTTCTACATTTTTATAGTATCCGTACATTACATTTTCTCCACGTACCAAAATCTCACCCACCTCATTGTAGGGATATTTAGAATCAATCATGATTTCCAGGGTATCAACCATTTTGCCGGAAGATCTGAATTTTGTTTTATCCCAGTTGGCATAACTAATTAATGGGCCACATTCGGTCATTCCATAACCTACCGAATAGTTAAATTTAATTTTATTTAAAAAAGCTTCTACATCTTTATTTAGAGCAGCTCCTCCCAGAACCACCTCTTTAAAATTGCCACCAAAAACTTCGGTAAGTTTTTTCTTTATTTTTTGGTAAATGGCTTTATCAAGTATAGGGAGGTTTATTAACAGCTGCATCGATTTTTTACCCAGAATGGGTAAAATTTGTTTTTTGTAAATTTTTTCAATAATCAGCGGAACGGTGATGATAATGGCTGGTTTTACTTCCTGAAAAGCCTGTACTAAGATTTTAGGTGAAGGGGTTCTGGTTAAAAAGTGAATATGACAACCCACAGTGAAAGGCCATAGGAATTCAAATGCACATCCATAGGTATGTGCTAGTGGAAGAAATGAAACAATGTTATCGCCAGGATCTAATGGCATGTTTCTGTGAGCAAAACGTATGTTTGCAGCCAGACTATTCAGCGGTAATACCACTCCTTTTGAAAAGCCGGTTGTTCCTGAGGTATAGTTTAATACACCCACCTCTTCGTTGGAGATCTCATCGAATGCTAATTTTTGAGCGGTAATTCCTCCGGGAAAGAATTCTTCGTATAGTTGATCAATTTTTTGTAATTTCTCAGTCACTTTTTCGTTTTCTCCTTCAACAAGCATTCTGAAATCGGTGAGTGAAAATATTGCTCTTAGATTAGGCATACTGCTTTCGTCCAGATTTTCCCAAATGGGATCTCCGGTAAAAAGAACGATCGAATCCGAATGATTAACAATATGATGAACATCATTAGGAAGGAAATCAGGTAGAATAGGAACGACTACTGCGCCATAAGTTATGATTGCTAAATAGGTCATAGCCCAGTTGGCAGAGTTTTTTCCGATTAAAGCAATTTTATCGCCCTTTTTAACATTACATTCTTCGAACATAATGTGAATCCGCACAATTTTTCTTGCTACTTCACCATAGGTATAAATTTTTCCCTGATAATCGGAAAGTGCCGGATAGTCCCAATTTTTCTTTATGCTATCCTCAATATATTTTATAAAATTTTCTGGTATCATAACATCAAATTTTAATAAAACAAAGAATGTAAACTTAAAAAATAAAAGCTGTATAATCAAATAACTATATTGAGATTATTTTAACAAAAAGAGGTATGTATTTGAAAATGTTTGCAATACATTTTTTATGATATTAATATAACTAAACCATTTGATTATATTTTGTACCTTTGCAGGTCTGAACATAAAAAAACAATTACAATGGATAAGGTTGAACAGGCAAAGCAACTGGCAGAACAGTTAAAAAACAATTCTCCCGAAGATGTTTTGAAATTTGCGATGGATCAATATGGCTCAAAAGTAGCTTTTGCATCAAGCTTGGGCGCCGAAGACCAGGTGATTACAGACATGCTTAGCAAGATCAATAAAAAGATTACCATTTTTACCTTAGATACCGGGAGGTTATTTCCTGAAACCTATGATTTGATTGAAAAAACATCGAATCATTATGACATTCAATTAAAAGTATATTTTCCTGATTATAAAAAAGTGGAAGAGATGGTTGAGGAGAAAGGCATTAACCTTTTTTATAGCAGTGTAGAAAATAGGGAAAGGTGCTGTTATTTGCGTAAAAAGGAACCGCTAAAAAGAGCGTTTAAAGGGTTGGATGCATGGATCTGTGGTTTGCGCAGGGAACAATCCGTTACCCGCATAAATAATAAAGTGGTTGAATGGGACGAACAAAATGGGTTAATTAAAATTAATCCATTAATAGAGTGGACAGAACAAGAGGTTTGGGATTATATAAAAAAACACAATGTACCTTATAATGCGTTGCACGACAAAGGGTTTCCAAGCATTGGTTGTCAGCCCTGTACCCGAGCAGTAAAACCAGGCGAAGATATTCGTGCCGGAAGATGGTGGTGGGAAGAACCCGAAAAAAGAGAGTGCGGTTTACATAATCGACCTTCCGCAAAGCAGTAGCCGTATTTTTTAAAGTTAGATTGTAAAAAAGTTTGTTGTTTGGATATAAAACAAAGAATATCCACAGGAAGATTATCAATGCTTGTTTGCACAAACTACTACCGGCGGATTTAATATACCTAATATTTTAGTAAATTTATTCCAACCAACAGTTTGAATCTGTCAGTAAGGTGGATTCTTTATTTATTGAAAAGAGTAAGTTCGTCCAACAATTTTTGATCTCTGTCAAAAATATAAATGCTTTTGCATAAAAATTTTTAAAAAGGATTCATTAACTTTAAATTTAAAACGGAAAACTAAAATTTGACGAATGAATCGCCGATCACTTTTTATTAATATTTTTTTTGATTTTGTTGCACTGTTTGTGGCCTTGGGCTTTGTTTTATGGATAAAACCAGGTGGTTCATCATCTTATTTTCCCAAATATAACATACCGCTGATAGTTTTTATCACCCTTTGGATTCTTATATCTTTTGTATCCCAAAAGTATTCCGCGCCCCAACGGCTAAAACTTAGCCGGGCTTTTTTATATATTATTATCGTTAATTTATTTATTACCGGGATTATCACCCTGTTCATGTTTTTGTTTCAATCACAAAATTATTCGCGGTTAATTGTTTTTGGAACAATAGGTATGACTGCCATTTTCGAACTTATTTTTGCTTTCTGCTATTATTATATTTGTAATACCCGCGTAGGAGAAGATACATCTAAGGTTTTTGAGCATTATCAACGAATTGTTGGTAGAGAAAATGATATTCCCAGGGCTGAGCCTTTTCCACCAGAGATTACCCTCGAACCCGTTCCGGAGAATATTAAAGAGACTATTGTTGAAGAATTTGGCGAGGAGGTTTTTCAATTTTTAATGGAAAACATTGACCTAAATATTCCAAATTATTCGCTGCTGGCAACAACTACGAGGTTTAATGTAGATAAGTTACCCGAAAAAACATATCTTAAATTAGTAAACCTTAAACGGATTAATGATATTCGTTTTATGAATAAGTTTTTTGAATCGATCAACCGAAAGCTTATTGATGGAGGCGTTTTTATTGGATGTGTAGAAACCAAAGACCAGCGCAAAAAACGTATTTTACGAAAATATCCGCCCGTCCTTAATCGTTTTTATTACCTGTTAGATTTTATTTTAAAAAGAGTATTTCCCAAATTTAACCTTACCAAACGAATCTATTTTTTTCTAACACGTGGAAATAATCGGGTAATTTCCAAAGCCGAAACTTTTGGTCGCTTATATTCTTGTGGGTTCAAAATTTTGAATGAGAAAGAAATAAATGGATGGCTTTATTTTGTGGCGCGTAAAATACGTAATCCGTATTATGATATGGAACCAACCTATGGGCCATTGGTAAAACTAGGCCGTATTGGGAAAAATGGAAAGATCATTCAAGTATATAAGTTTCGAACCATGCATCCTTATGCGGAATATTTGCAGGAATATGTTTATGAAAAATCAGCACTTGAGGAGGGGGGTAAGTTCAAAGATGATTTTAGGGTAACGACTATCGGTAAGTTTTTTCGTAAATTCTGGATTGATGAGTTACCCATGCTTATTAATTTCTTTCGGGGCGAATTAAAAATTGTGGGTGTACGCCCTTTGAGTGAGCATTATTTTAGTCTGTATTCAAAGGAGCTCCAGGCGAAAAGAATAAAAATCAAACCCGGCCTTATTCCTCCTTTTTATGTTGATTTGCCAAAAACCCTTGAGGAGATACAGGCTTCGGAATTTAAATATCTGAATGCCTATGAAAAACACCCGTTTTTAACCGACTGGAAATATTTTTGGGTTGCTGTTTGGAATATTATATTTAAAAATGCGCGAAGCGCATAGTTTTTAAGAACATTAAGTTGCTTAGCATTGTTTAAGGTACAAAGCGAAAAGCGAATAAAAGGGTATAAATGAACCGAGCCATGACAAAATTTTTCACACACACCCGCGATTATAATAAAATTAAAAAACGAGTGAAGCGAAGATTTGATTTGTCATGGCGAGCTCCATCCGACCTTTGAAAATTTAAAATATTAACGGATGAAAAAAATGGGATGTATATTATTGTTGGTTATCTCAAACCTGGCGTTTGCTCAGGAAGTTTATTATCATCCTTCCAGCCAGTCGATTTACTCGTTTTTAGATGAGTTTGCCAACCTTGGTGTTATAGACATCAATACCACCGTAAAACCATACTCACGAAATTTTATCGCTCAAAAGTTAAATATTATCCGCGAAAGCGAATATCCTTTAAATAAAAGACAACAAGCTGAACTGGATTTTTATTTAAAAGATTTCAATAAAGAGCTTCAAGAAGATAAAAATTTCGATAAGCGATTTGATATTTTATATTACAAAGATTCCTTGTTTTCTTTTTCTGTAAATCCCATTCTGGGTACTGAATATTTTATGAACGATAGTGGCCGTTTTTATCATCGGTGGAATGGAGCCGAGGCGCATGCTTATGTAGGCGATCATTTTGGTTTTTATGCCAGCTTACGCGATAATCACGAAAGTGAATTTTTAGTCAAAGAAGATTTCCTTACCCGCCGCATGGGGGTGAATTATAAGTATGTTGATGGTGGTGGCGATTATAGCGAAATGCGCGGTGGGTTAACCTACAGCTGGGACTGGGGAAGTTTTGGCGTGGTAAAAGATCATTTTATTTGGGGAAATAATTACCATGGAGCCAATATCTTTTCGGGCAGGACACCTTCGTTTGCACACTTAAAATTAAATCTAAAACCGGCAAAATGGTTCGAGTTTAACTGGGTGCATGGGTGGCTGGTATCCGAAGTAATCGATAGCGCCTCTTCGCTGACATTTACCAATGCCTATGGCACCGACCAAAGAGATATGATGTTCAATAAATATTTGGCAGCCAATCTCTTTACGTTTAAACCATTGGACCGATTTTATATTTCGGCGGGAAATTCGGTTATTTATAGTGCTAGCGGACCACAGTTGCAATATTTAATTCCTGTGATGTTTTATAAATCTGTGGATCATACCTATAATGCCACCGATAAATCAGGACGAAATGTAGGGCAAAATTCACAAATGTTTTTTGATATCAGCTCACGAAATATCAAAAAAGTGCACCTGTCAGCAACACTGTTTGTAGATGAGCTGTCTACCAGCCGGATATTTAATGATACGGTATGGAATTTCTGGAGCCTAAAAACCAGTATGCGAATTTCCGATCTTATTCCCAATACTTTTATTACCGCCGAATATACCAGGACCATGCCTCTAAATTACAAACATCATATACCTACCACTACTTTTGAAAGCAATGGATATAATCTGGGCCATTATTTAATGGACAATGCACAGGAAATCTATCTGGCTGCACAGATAAAACCGCTAAAAACGTTGTCGTTAAAAATAGCCTGGATGCTGGCACAAAAAGGAAAAGATTATGATGAACTGGGTGGTTCCCGTTTGGGAAATCCGTTTATGGATACCGTTGAATGGGAAAATCAGTCGTTAGCATTGCAAGCCCGTTACCAGGTTGTAAACAACGGGTATTTTTTTGTCCATTATCTTTACAGCAATATTACAGGCGATTTGGATAAGTATACTCCACCGATGTATCACGGTAAAATGAGTACCATCTCATTTGGTGCTAATTTTGGATTTTAAAATTGTTTTTTTGTAAAACTCATCGTTTTATGTTGTACACACTGTGGTTAAAAAATAGGGATTGTTATTTCTACTTAGGAAAAGGCACTTCGTTAATTGATATTTTTAATATGAATTATGATTATTCATCGTAAAAGTTTTTTGCTTACGATGTACCATAACTTTTTTAAGTATATTATTTAAAATCCTTTCTTTTTGCTCTCTGTTTAAATGGGTGCTTTCGGTTATATACAGATGGTCCATCGTTTCCATTCCGCAAAATTCAAATACCCCTTTATCCTGTGTTATGGTTAAGCTTTCGAAAATATTCATTTCTTTAAGCGATTGCTCGCCCATCCCGGCCGAGGTAATGAGTCGCACCTGTTTCCCCTTCAATAAGCCCTCAATACCCTTTTCGGTTACTTTAAAAGCAAATCCATTGGTAAAAACACGGTCAATATACCCCTTTAATATGGCAGGGAATGCATTCCACCACAGGGGATAAATAAACGTTAACTCATCGGCCCAGGAAATATAGCTTTGTTCTACCAATATATCGGGGCATACATTTCCTTCTTTTATATATTTTAATTCATGATAATCTAATATGGGCCTAAATTTTAATTTATATAAATCCCGCACTTTTACCTGGTCGCCAACCATTTCTGCGTATGCCTGGATTTTGTTTTTAATGTGGTAATTTAAACTATCTTCTCGTGGATGGGCTATAATAATAAGATGGTTCATCTCTTTATTCTTTTGGATTATAATAATTAGGCATAATACAAGAAATAAACCGGTTTGTTCAAAAAAAAATCATAATCTGATGGGCTTGGGATGATAAATGGAATATTATTCTAATAATAAATCAGGAATAAAATTTAGTAATTGTGAAAAGGAATAATTATTTTTGGTGTTTCTTATTTTAAATCAGTATAAATAATAATAATTATGGGATATTTATTTACATCTGAATCTGTCTCTGAGGGACACCCGGACAAGGTTGCTGATCAAATATCCGATGCTTTGTTAGATGAATTTCTTCGTCGCGATCCTGATTCGAAAGTTGCTTGCGAAACGCTGGTTACCACCGGGTTGGTTGTTTTAAGCGGAGAGGTAAAAACAAATGCATACGTAGATGTTCAGGAGGTTGCCCGAAGAGTTATTAAACGAATTGGTTATACCAAGCCTAAATATCGATTTGATTCAGAATCCTGCGGTGTTATTTCTACCATCCATGAGCAATCGCCTGACATTAACCAGGGGGTTGTTCGTGCTAAAGAGGAAGAGCAAGGTGCCGGCGACCAGGGAATGATGTTTGGCTATGCCAACAAAGAAACGGACGATTATATGCCTTTGGCATTAGTGCTTTCGCATGTTTTATTGCAGGAACTGGCAAAAATTCGGCGTGAAGGGCGCGAAATGCATTACCTAAGGCCTGATTCCAAATCGCAGGTTACCATTGAGTATAACGATCAAAACGAACCGGTAAAAATCCATACCATTGTTGTTTCTACCCAACATGATGATTTTGCCGAAGAGCAAAAGATGCTGGAAACGATAAAAAATGACGTGAAGAATATTTTAATTCCTCGTGCCAAAGCTCGTTTTCCGGAAAGGGTACAAAAATTATTTACCGACGATATCATTCTTCATGTTAACCCGACCGGAAAATTTGTTATCGGAGGGCCACATGGTGATACCGGCCTTACCGGTCGAAAAATTATTGTGGACACTTATGGAGGAAAAGGGGCACATGGCGGTGGAGCTTTTTCTGGAAAAGATTCGTCGAAAGTTGACCGTTCGGCTGCTTATGCAGCACGTCATATTGCCAAAAACATTGTTGCTGCAGGCGTTGCCGAAGAAGCTCTGATACAGGTCGCTTATGCTATTGGCGTTGCCGAACCGGTAGGCCTTTATGTTAACACTTTTGGTACAGCCAACGTTAACCTAAATGACGGACAGATTGCCGATGAAATTAAAAAGCTGTTTGATATGCGCCCGGCTGCAATCGTGAAAAGGTTGGGATTAAAATACCCTGTTTTTGAAGAAACCGCAGCATACGGACATATGGGGCGTGATTACAAAAAAGAGAAAGTTCTGCTGATAGAAGGAAGCAATGGATGCAACGAGCATTCTTATGAAAAAGAAGTGGAATTTTTTGCATGGGAAAAGCTGGATTATGTCGATAAGATCAAAGCGGCTTTTGGATTATAGAAAACGTCTATCATGATATCATAAATATTATGCCATACAAATTTGAAGTATGGCATTTTTTTCTTTATTTCGAGAGTCATTAATTTTATAGGATGATAAAAATTGTTACGATAGTAGGTGCACGTCCACAGATTATTAAAGCGGCTGCTTTAAGCCGGGCGATCAAAGATCAATTTAAAGATCAAATCAGCGAGGTAATTGTACATACAGGCCAGCATTATGATCATAACATGTCGCAGGTTTTTTTCGACGAGTTGCAAATTCCGCAACCGGATATCAATCTAAATATTGGCTCGGCATCGCATGGTCTACAGACGGCAAAAATGATTCAGGGTATCGAAAAAATATTGCTCGAGCAAAAACCAAATGCCATTGTTTTGTATGGTGATACCAACTCTACTCTTGCCGGAGCCATGGCAGCGTCAAAAATTCATGTGCCCGTAGTGCATATCGAAGCGGGTTTACGATCGTTCAATAAATCCATGCCCGAAGAGATTAATCGTATTATGTGCGATCATGTTTCTACTTTATTGTTTACCCCCACAAAAGCAGGATTAACAAACTTGCAAAACGAAGGGTTTGAACTACATCGTAGCAAATCTTATTCGGTCGATCGTCCCGGTGTTTTTCACTGTGGGGATGTGATGTACGACAATTCCCTTTATTTTGCCCGTATGGCAGAAACACAATCTGCCATTTTTAAGCATTTTAAAATCAACCCTAACCAGTATATTTTAGCTACCATACATCGAGATCATAATACGGACCAGCCTGAACGGCTGGAAGCAATCTTTGGGGCAATCCATCAAATCGCTACCAGGGATGAGGTTGATGTATTTATTCCTCTTCATCCGCGAACCAAAAAGTTGTTGCCAGAAAATTTAACACCTTCGTTATATCAAAAGATTACGGGGAATAAGCGAATAATGATTTCGAAGCCGGTATCTTTTTTAGATATGATTAACCTGGAAAAAAATGCATCCATGGTCATGACTGATTCGGGCGGAGTGCAAAAAGAAGCTTACTTTTTTCGCAAGCCAGTGATTATTTTAAGGCCACAAACCGAGTGGGTGGAGATTGTTGAAGAGGGAGCCGGCAAAATTTGTGATGCCGACCAGCAGAAAATAATGGAAGCTTTTCATACGTTTCGTTCGGATCAGATGATTCATTTTCCACCTATCTTTGGCGACGGAAAAGTAGCGGAGTTTATTGTCCGCAAGATGGTAGAGATTTTTTAGGGATAATGATCCGTTAAGGTACAACAGACATTTTTAACTGCCGAAGGCAGTCTTGTCCGTTGGATTGCAAACCAGGCCCTAGGCATTCTGTCCATAACCGCCAGTCCTGATAACCCCAATATCCCGCCTGCCATGCCTGTCGGCAGGTGAACCGGTCGGGCAGGCTATCGGGATCGAGAGGTGATGAGCTAAAATACCAATTGATAACTAAACCTTAGGGCTTCTGGTTTGTTTAACGAGGATGGAAATTCATTTAAAATTGTGATTTTTCATATCAATGCATTGGTATAGAATTACTATTTTTGCAGGAAAATAAGGCAAACGAAGGCAATGCTGGAAAAAAGGTGGTATGCATTATATACCAAATCGAAATCAGAAAAAAAAGCATACAAAGAGCTTGTAGAGAAAGGGATAGAGACTTATTTACCTTTGGAAAAGCGGTTAAAACAATGGAGCGACCGCAAAAAGTGGGTCGAGGAGCCTTTTATTCGGTCCTACATTTTTGTAAAAACCACTGAATATAATTTACAAAAAGCATTAAATACCACGGGGATTGTGATGGTAATCCGATTTTCGGGTAAACCGGCTCCGGTGCAGGAAAAAGAGATTAAGCTCATCCAATCGGTTTTAAGGAGCGACGAAGAATTTGAGGTTACGGCCGACACGTTCGGTTTAGGCGAGAAAGTGTGCGTAGAGCATGGCACTTTAAAAGGCCTTGAAGGAGAGCTGGTTCAGCATTTAAATAAATATAAGGTGCTGGTTCGCATTGCCTCGATCCATCAGAACATTTTAATTAGAATAAATCCTTCATATTTAAAGAAGGTTTAATTATATTTGATTAAGTTAAACACTTATCCTGAGCTTGCCGAAGGATGACGATAAATTTAAAACGCTTTCTCTGTCAGTACATTATAAATGGGACTGAGGAAGCGGAGCTGTGCCCGGGGAGGCCGTATGATGATGTTGAAACGTTGGAGTATGAAAACCTCCTACGCTAAAGCTTCGGAGTATGAAAGTAGCAGAGATAAAGTTAACGTTCTGGAATCTAGGGAAATGAGTATAAAGAAAAAAAATACAGGATTTATCTGGACATCTCTTCTGGGATGTTGATTTTCAGAACATTGATGCACAAAAACATCAATCGATGATCATTGAACGAGTAATTACCAGAGGAAATCTTAAAGATTTAAAAATTTTATTTCAACTCTACCCGCCTGCAATCATCAAACGGGAAATTGTAAAGGCCGGGTTTTTAGATAAAAAGTCATTGAATTGGGTGAGTAGTTATTTTAATATTCCCAAAACAATGTTTACATGTTATTCAAAAATACAATCCAGGCAAGTACACTGGAACTTTTAAGAGAGTTGCAATCAAGCCCTGCATGAAATTCATTTCTTTTAGCAAGAGGTACATCTCTTGCTTTGCAGATTGGACATAGAAGGTCTATTGATCTGGATTTATTTTCACAATACGATTTCGACACGAATACGATCCTTGAATTTTTAGAACAAAACTTTGATTTTCAATGAGACTATTCGTCTGTCAATACCCTTAAAGGGAGTATACGCCAGGTGAAAATGGATTTGATTAGCCACAAATATCCATGGGTGAAAAAATATACAGAAATAGAAAATATTCGTTTATGTTCTATCCCCGATATTGCTGCGATGAAATTGAATGCGATTGCTGGGAACGGAACCTGGCCAAAAGATTTTATTGATATTTATTTTATCCTTAAAAGCTATTCGGTTAAAGAAATACTTGATTTTTATGAAACAAAATATAAAACACGCAATTTATTTCATGTGGTAAAAAGTTTAATTTATTTCGATGAGATAAATATACAGGATTGGCCTGAAATGATTCTGGAAAAAGAATGAACCCTGTCAAAAGTAAAAACGGAGATACAGGAAAAAGTAAGCCAGTTTATGGAGCAGATCAATACGAATCAATGAGTTTTTCCATTAAATGATAGGCGGTGGAAAAAAAGTAATCGATAGTAATCCGTTAAAAATATCACCACATAACCCATGAATGAATTTACAATTTTACTATTATACAAATAGTACCATGAAAAAAAATCTTAATCTTATAATTATTAGCCTTGGCTTTGTGCTGATGGTCAGCTCGTGCAACTCGTATAAGAAGTTAACCTATCTTCAGGATTTGCAGGAGACCGGCAGCGAGGATCTTTTTGAAAAAAGCAAACCCGGCTATCAGCTGCAGCCCGGCGATTTGCTTTACATTCAGGTTGTTACCGAGAATGAAGAGATCAACAAGCTGTTTAATCCGTTTTTTTCACAAAACGCTTCGCAATATGTACGTCCTGAGTCGGTATTTTATACCGGTTACCTGGTAAACGATTCGGGATATGTTGAGATGCCCCTGATGGAAAAAATCCGGGTATCGGGATTAACCATTGACCAGGCACAGGACTCAGTAAAAAAGCGAGCCATACGGTTTCTCAAAGACCCCCAGATTATCCTTAAGCTGGCAAACTTTAAGTTTACCGTAATGGGTGAGGTGAAAACACCCGGCGTGAAGCAGATTACTGCTAACCAGGTGAATATCATGGAAGCACTGGCATATGCGGGGGATATTACTTACAACGGGAACCGTAAAAAGGTGTTGTTGCTACGGCAAACAGAAAAAGGAACCCAGTCGTATCGAATCGATTTAACCGACGATAACATCATTAAAGATGATTTATATTATATCATGCCCAATGATATAATATATGTGGAGCCGCTGGGATCAACTCTCTTCCGCGAGCAGGCTTCGGACTATGTGTTTGTAATCAGTGCGCTAACATCAACCTTAACAGCCATTGCCTTGATTTTGAATTTAATGAATTAGATGAAAATACAAGATACAAGACACAAGTAAAAAGACACAAGTAAGAAGATACAAGTACACAGTTACAAGTGGCAAGTAAAAAGACACAAGTACAAAAACACAAGGATAAGGACTTAAGTAAAATTAAGTTACAAAATGAGTGAAAATGATTTAAGCAAAAGGTTTTTTAAATTCGCAGTTGATGTAATCATGTATTTAAGAACATTACCGGATACATTCGAATTTAAGGTTATCAAGTACCAATTTACAAAAAGCTCAACATATAGTGGTTTTAATTATGAAGAAGCACAAGCAGGTTCTTCTCGTGCTGATTTTAATAATAAATCGAGAATTTCGTTACGAGAAATGAGGGAATCTAATTTTTGGCTAAGAATTATAAAGAATATAACTGACAAAAAAGATGAAACATTAGAATATCTTATTAATGAATCATCAGAACTTAAAAGTATCTTAGGAACTATTGTAAATAAAACAAGAATAAAGTAAATGGAAGAAAAGTTTTCTTCATTTTTTACCTACCATAGGAAGGTTAACTTGTATCTTTTTACTTGTATCTTGTATCTTTTTATTTAAACAAAAAAAAGCATGGAAACAAACCACCAACATAATCTCTACCAGCCTGCCTTGTCGGTAGACAGGGAAGAGAGTATTGATATTAAGAAATATCTGTTTAAGTTTTTGGCCAACTGGTACTGGTTTGCCATAGCTCTTGGCTTGACCATGAGCATTGCCTACATGGTAAACCGCTACTCCGAGCCCACCTACTCCATTAGCGCTTCAGTGATTGTAGGCGACGACGAGGCCGAGGCCGGAACGGTGAGTGCCCTGATCTCTGAGCTGGGCATGCGCCGCCGCGTGATGCGTGCCGAGGTGGTAAACGAGATTGCCATCCTCAAGTCATACGTCATGGCCCGCAAAACCATTGAAGATTTGGATTTTAATGTTACCTATGTGGGGGTGGGACGACGCGAGATTGTCGAATCGAAATATTATCAAAACAATCCGTTTACGGTAATTCCTGATTCTGGGTTTACCCAACGCAAAGGATACCGGGTGGATGTAAAGATCCTAAGCAATGAACATTACCTGCTGGAGATCAATGATAATTATAATATCCGTAAAGAGCTGAAATTTGGCGAAAAATTTACCAATGAAGATTTCTCCTTTAAAATTGTGCTTACCGACCCTCAACATTTCACCTATGATTCCGAGGCATCGAACAAATACTATTTCTTTTTTAACGACATTAACTCGCTGGCCAAGCAATACCGAGGCAAGCTGCAGGTGGAAACCAACGACGAGCGCGGCTCGGTATTAACACTAAGCATCAACGGGTTTGTACCCGAAAAGATGGCAGCATACCTCAATAAGCTGGCTCAGATGTATATCCAAAGCGATTTGGCCGAGAAAAACCGGCAGGCACAAAATACCCTGGAATTTATTGATGAGCAGCTGAAAGTAATTGTTGACTCGCTAAATAAAGCCGAACAGCAGCTGCAAAAGTTCCGCTCCGACAACCAGATTTTTGACCTGGGACAAAAAGGGTCGTTGCTGATGCAAGACCTCAACCAGCTGCAAAAACGGAAGATGGAGATTGAGCTCAACAATCGCTATTACGAGTATATTAAAAGCTATTTAGCTTCCAAATCCTCCAGTGACCTTATCGTAAATCCTACCACCCTAAATATCACCAACCCATCGCTCGAAGGCCTGGTAAAGGATTACAACGAAAAGCTGTCGATGCTGAATCGTTACCGATTGTATGCCAACGAAGGTACCTCGAATGTACATATGCTGCAAAATGAGCTGGAGCTGTTAAAGGCCAGCCTGAAAGAACAGGTAAGCACCGGACAAAACCTGAATGACATCAATCAGCAAAAGCTAAACCAGGAGATTGCTGTCATAGAAAAAGAGATCAACCGGTTGCCGCAAAATGAGCGTAGCCTGGTAAATATCGAGCGGGAGTATAAGCTTAACAATGAGCTATACACTTTCTTGCTGGAAAAACGTGCCGAAGCAGGCATTACCAAAGCATCCAACGTATCGAAGAATAAGATTCTGGATATGGCCATCGCACAGAATGCACAACAGCAAACACCCAAGCGATCGCAGAATTATTTAATTGCGCTTGTACTGGGAATGGGAATTCCCGGCGGTATCATCCTGTTGTTTGAGTTTTTTAACAATAAGATCGAAGATAAAAATGACATTGAGCGCAATACGCGCATTCCCATTATTGGAACCATCGGACATAATGATTCGCATCATAGTGTTCCTGTTTATATCGATCCCAAGGGGAGCCTGGCTGAATCCCTCCGCACGCTGCGAACCAACTTACAATATGTTTTGCGCGAGAAAGACCAGAAGGTGGTGATGATCACCTCCACGATCAGTGGCGAAGGAAAGACTTTTGCGGCCGTGAACCTGGCGGCCATTATGGCTATGGGCAACCGGAAAGTGCTGCTGGTGGGGTTAGACCTGCGAAAACCTTCGTTGCACCGTATATTCGAAACACCGAATGAAACAGGGCTGAGCACGTATCTTATTGAGCAAACCGAATATGATCAAATTGTAAAAACAACCTATATCGAGAACCTGTACCTGGCACCTTCGGGGCCCATACCGCCCAACCCGGTAGAGCTGATTGAAACCGAACGGATGGAAGCCTTCTTTGAGCAGGCCAAAAAAGAGTTCGACTATATTATTGTCGATACGCCACCCGTGGCGCTGGTGACTGACTCGATCCTGATTAGCCGCTATGCCGATGCCAGTATCTTTATGATACGTCAGAAATACAGCAGCAAGCATGTGTTTGAGCTGATGAACTCCATTGAGATCAACAAAAAGATGCAGCATGTGAATATTCTGGTAAACGACCTGAAAATCCCGAAATATTATGGCTACAGCTATGGATATGCCTACGGATATGGTTACGGGTATGGATATGGATATAAGGAGAAGAGTTGATGGCAAGATACAAGATACAAGACACAAGTGACAAGACACAAGATACAAGTAACAAGAAACAAGGAAAAAGTAGCAGCAGGCAGCAGCAGTATGCAGTAAAAAGAAAAAAGTAAAAAACAATGTCATCCTGAGCCTTTCAACAGGTTCAAGGCAGGCCTGTCGAAGGAAATGTCATCCTGAGCCAGTCGAAGGAAGAATAGTAAAAATTAGAACCATACACTCTTCGATAAACTCAGAGTGACAAGAAATAGTGTCATCCTGTTCCGATAACTATCGGAAGTCGAAGGATGCATAGCGAAATGTTAAAATAAATAAACATGCTCCATTTAATACCGATGAACAATCAGAATGTTGCACAAATTCACTTGATACTATTTGCTCCTTTGATTGTATATCTGCATTTACCATTGTAAAATTAAAAATGGCCAATTCAGAAATAAAAATATTTCAATCAGAAGATGGTAATACTGAAGTTTCAGTGAGGCTGGAAAAGGAAACGGTTTGGCTTAATCAATATCAAATGGAAGAGTTATTCGAAACCGACAAAACTTCGATCGTTAAACATATATCCAATATTTATAAGTCTAAAGAATTAGAAGAAGAAACAACTAGTGCAAAAATTGTACAAGTTCAAAAAGAAGGGAATAGAGAAATTACAAGAAATATTTTATTTTATAATCTTGATTTATGGCAAATAATAATCTAAAAATTAGAGAAAAGCTAATAAAGGGATTAGAATTGTACTATCAGCGGTTGATACAAAATAAGATAGACCGTAATATTAATCTGGTTGTATCAGAAAATGGAAAAGTTGTACATGTAGATCCTAAGAAATTTTGTAAAGAATAACGACTAACGCTATGGAGTCCCGACACTATCGGGAGAAGGGATAGTAACCAGTAATAGAACACAGATATAATAAATTAAATACACGGATTGAGCTCGATTATCACAGATATTAAACCTCGTAAACCCGCCTGCATGCCATACGGCACGTAAACCAGCCACGGCTGGTGAACCGGACGGCAGGTTAGCGGTGAAAAAATAACGGAACATATTTTTAATAAATTATATTTTGATGAATAGAAATACAATAAAAAAAGCTTTAATATCAGGGATAACCGGACAGGACGGATCCTACCTAACCGAACTGCTTTTAGAAAAGGGATATGAAGTGCATGGTATCATTCGCCGTGCCAGCTCTTTTAATACATTCAGAATTGATCATTTGTATAAAAATCCTGAGATTTTAGATAAAAAGCTGTTTTTGCATTACGGAGATTTAACGGATAGCAGTAATCTCAATCGTTTGGTAGAAAAGATTAATCCTGATGAGATATATAATTTAGGAGCTCAATCGCATGTGAAAGTTTCTTTTGAAGTTCCTGAATATACTGCTGAAGTAGATGCTATAGGAACTTTATGTTTTTTAGATGCCATCAGAGAAACGGGCGTTAAAACCAGATTTTATCAAGCCTCAACCTCAGAGTTATATGGATTAGCTCAGGAAGTTCCGCAAACCGAGAAGACTCCGTTTTATCCCAGGAGCCCTTATGGTGTGGCTAAATTATATGCTTACTGGATCGTAAAAAATTATCGGGAAGCGTATAATCTTTTTGCCAGTAATGGGATTTTATTTAATCATGAGTCTGAAAGACGAGGAAAAACATTTGTTACCCGGAAAATATCTGTTGCGGTATCCAAAATTATGTTAGGGCAAGAAGAGAAACTTCTGTTGGGTAATTTAGATGCCAAAAGAGATTGGGGATATGCACCGGAATTTGTAGAGGGTATGTGGAGGATTTTGCAAGCTGAAAAAGCAGATGATTTTGTATTAGCAACCAATGAAACCCATACGGTTAGAGAATTTGTAGAAAAAGCGTTCAATACGCTGGGAGAAGATATTGTTTGGCAAGGCGAGGGAGTGCATGAAAAAGGCATCCTCAAGTCTCAAAATAGGGTGGTTGTAGAAATCGACCCACGATATTTTAGGCCCACAGAAGTGGATTTACTCATTGGCGATTATGGCAAAGCAAAAAAAATACTAGACTGGTATCCTAAAACAACCTTTGAAGAATTAGTGAAAAAAATGGCCTTAGCAGATTTTAATAAATATAAAAGCCAGCAATAGCATGGAAAAAAACGCTAAAATATATGTTGCCGGACATCATGGGCTTGTTGGATCGGCAATTATCCGAAAGTTAAAGTCCGAGGGGTATTCAAATCTTATGACCAGAAGTTTTCAGGCATTAGATTTGCGCAGGCAGGAAAAGGTTGAAAATTTTTTTCAGAAAGAGCATCCCGATTATGTGATAGATGCTGCCGCAAAGGTTGGCGGCATCCTGGCAAATGATACCTACAGAGCCGATTTTATTTATGAAAATCTAATGATTCAGAATAACCTGATCCATAGCGCTCATGTAAACGGGGTAAAAAAACTTCTGTTTTTGGGCAGCTCCTGTATATATCCCAAACATGCTCCACAACCACTTAAAGAGGAATATTTGTTAACAGGCCTTCTTGAACCTACCAATGAGCCTTATGCCATTGCAAAAATTGCAGGCATAAAAATGTGTGAAAATTATTACAAGCAATATGGAGATTCTTTTATCTCTGTTATGCCAACAAACCTTTATGGGCCTAATGATAATTATAACTTAGAAAACTCACATGTATTACCGGCATTAATACGTAAGTTTCATCTGGCAAAGTGTATTGAAGATGAAAATTGGGATCTTTTAAAAAAAGATTTACAACAGGATCAAATTATTCGAAATCCCTTGGATAAAGAGGTTCCCAGGCTTTGCAAAGAACTGGAAAAATTTGGAATCATACGAGAAGCATACCAAACCGTTAAAATAAGGTTGTGGGGCACGGGAGAAGTGTACCGCGAGTTTTTGCATGTGGATGATATGGCCGATGCATGTATTTATCTTATGAACCATGTGGAATCCGGTTATATCTATGATCAATTAAACGTTTCGCATATAAATATTGGTACCGGAAAAGATATTACCATCAAGGAATTGGCGAATATGGTGAAACAGATTGTGGGCTCCAATGCAATGATTGAATGGGATAAAACAAAACCGGATGGTACGCCAAAGAAACAGCTAAACACAAGCAGATTAGAAAAATTAGGATGGAAACCCAAAATTGCTTTGAAAGAAGGGATGGAAAGTGTTTATCGAAAGTATCAGAAAAATATTTAGCCGTTCTCTTTTGCTGACGCTACACAGATTTTTTGAATTCAATTTTATCAGTGACTATCAGCTAAATCAGTGTCATCTGCGTTCCATTCCAACAGACTATACGATACCCAACACCTCCTGGCGGGTGCTGAAACTCATTTTGGGAAATGCCGGGTTGAGTAATCGTTGGTGGGGAATTGAATAGAACACAGATGCATGCTGCATACACTGATTATGCAGATATACACAGATAAAAATTAGTGAAAACCCGCCTGCCGGACGGGCAGGTCTGTAAGATCAGCGTCATCAGCGTTCCATTAAAAAAACTTTAGTGCCTTAGCGTCTTCGCAGTGAAAAAAACAATAAACATGCTTAAATTAATACCGATGAACAATCAGAATGTCGCACGAATGCACTTTATACTATTTGCTCCTTTGATTGTATATCGGCATTTACCATTGTAAAATTAAAAAAGCCTTATGCGGCATTTTTAATTACAATTGGTATAATAGGCCGAAATAAAGAACTCTTTACCGAAGATATTAACCAATACGAAAAGGAACTTAAACAAATCGTTTCCGGTTCGCAATTTTTGGTTATTGGCGGTGCCGGTTCGATTGGACAGGCTGTTACCAAAGAGATTTTTAAACGGAATCCACTGAAATTGCATGTGGTGGATATTTCTGAAAACAATATGGTGGAGTTGGTACGCGATATCCGTAGTTCATTAGGGTATATTGATGGCGACTTTAAAACTTTTGCCCTGAATGTAGGTTCTGTGGAATACGATGCTTTTATCGAACAAGATGGAAAATACGATTATGTCCCAAACCTTTCTACATTAAAACATGTACGTAGTGAAAATGACCCGTTTACCTTAATGCGCATGATAAATGTGAATATTTTTAATACCGAGAAGACCATAAAACAATCTATTGCCAAAGGCGTAAAAAAATATTTTTGTGTTTCTACCGACAAGGCAGCCAACCCGGTGAATATGATGGGTGCTTCCAAGCGGATTATGGAAATGTTTGCCACTCGTTTGAGTGAACAGATCGATATATCCATGGCTCGATTTGCCAATGTAGCTTTTTCGGATGGTTCCCTGTTGCATGGTTTCGACCAACGTATCAACAAGCAACAACCCATTGTAGCACCCAATGATGTGAAACGCTATTTTGTAATCCCCAAAGAATCGGGCGAACTGTGTTTAATGTCTTGCATCTTTGGTGAAAACCGGGATATCTTTTTCCCGAAATTAAATGAAAATTTACACTTAATTACTTTTGCCGAAATTGCCGAAAAATATTTACAAAAATTGGGTTATGAACCACACCTTTGTAAAAGCGAAGAAGAAGCACGCGAAAAAGTAAAAGAGTTGCCAAAACAAAAGCAATGGCCTTGCTATTTCACAGCAAGCGATACCACCGGAGAAAAAGATTTCGAAGAATTTTATACAGCCAACGAAGTGCTAGATTTGCATACCTTTAAAAACCTTGGAATCATAAAAAATGAGCTTTCTTTTGATAACCATAAACTGGAGTATTTTAAAAATACCATCCGAAAAATGAAAGATGCCGGGAAATGGAAAAAAACCGAATTAGTAAGTTTATTTAAAGAGATGATACCGGATTTTTTGCATAAAGAAACAGGTCTCTATTTGGATAATAAGATGTAGAAATAAATAATTCTGAATATTGATTTATATAAAAAGGTTTAATGTGGTCAAATTTGACCACTTTGTAAAGTTTTAACAATGAATAAAATAAGCAAGTTAGATATCAAAAACACAATGGGTGGAATATTAGTAAGTATTTATAGAAAAAAGAACAATTCTAATGAGGGAGTAAATGAGGGAGTAAACGAGTTATTTGATCTAATAAAATCGCATCCCGGTAAAAGAACACCATTTTTGGCAGATAAACTTACAACCTCTGTAAAAAATATTGAAAGATGGATACAGATTTTGAAAAAGACTGACAAAATTGAGTTTATTGGTTCTTCCAAAAAGGGAGGCTATTATGCTAAATAATGTATTGGAGCGCCCCGAAGCACAAGACACAGGAAGCATCATATTAACCTTTTCGATTCCGAAATTTTGCTCAGCGCAGTACAAACCATAATTACTGAACATCAACAGATCAACAAATAAAAGATTGTTCCATTCCTTAAGATTACACCATCACCAACACCTCCTGGCGGGTGCTGAAACTCATTTTGGGAAATGCCGGGTTGAGTAATCGTTGGTGGGGAATTGAATAGAACACAGATGCATGCTGCATACACTGATTATGCAGATATACACAGATAAAAATTAGTGAAAACCCGCCTGCCGGACGGGCAGGTCTGTAAGATCAGCGTCATCAGCGTTCCATTAAAAAAACTTTAGTGCCTTAGCGTCTTCGCAGTGAAAAAAACAATAAACATGCTTAAATTAATACCGATGAACAATCAGAATGTCGCACGAATGCACTTTATACTATTTGCTCCTTTGATTGTATATCGGCATTTACCATTGTAAAATTAAAAAAGCCTTATGCGGCATTTTTAATTACAATTGGTATAATAGGACGAAATAAAGAATTATTTACCGAAGATATCCGGCAACACGAAAAGGAACTTAAAAAAATCGTTTCCGGTTCGCAGTTTTTGGTTATTGGCGGTGCCGGTTCGATTGGACAGGCCGTTACCAAAGAGATTTTTAAGCGGAATCCAAAATTAGGATGCAGCTATTAATATCCTATTAAAACAAGGGATTGATAAAATTCAAAATATTTACAAAATTATATGAAAGAAGAAATATTTGTAACCCAGCCATTTCTGCCGGATTTAGAAGAATTTATTCCATATTTGGAAGAAATTTGGAGAAGTAAACGTTTAACTAATAATGGTTCATTTCACCAGCAATTGGAAGCCGAATTGGCTACCTTTCTAGGAGTAAAATATGTTTCTTTATTTGCTAATGGTACTTTAGCTTTATTAACAGCATTACAAACCCTGAAAATTAAAGGAGAAGTAATTACAACGCCTTATAGTTTTGTAGCAACCACCAATTCATTGTGGTGGAATAATTTGAAACCGGTTTTTGTAGATGTGGATCCGGTTTATGGAAATTTAGACCCTGAAAAAATAGAGGCCGCTATTACACCAAAAACTACGGCTATCATGCCTGTACATGTATATGGAAACCCCTGCAAAGTGGAACGTTTACAGGAAATTGCGGATGCATATGGACTCAAAGTGATTTACGATGCCGCACACACCTTTAAAAATAAATACAAAGGAACATCTATACTGAATTTTGGCGACCTTTCTACAATGAGCTTCCACGCTACTAAGCCGTTTAATACCATGGAAGGAGGAGCCATTATTTGTCACGACAAAAAAACTAAACAGCGAATAGATTTTCTAAAAAATTTTGGTTTTGCCGATGAAACGACCGTAATGGCACCGGGCATCAACTCCAAAATGAACGAAATGCAGGCTGCACTAGGGTTGTTGCAACTCAAACATTACGATACCTACATAACTAAACGGCAAGTAATAGCCAGTACGTACAGAAAAGAACTAGCCGATGTAAAAGGCATAACCTTAATGCCCGAAAATAAATATACTACAGATTACAATTATCCGTATTTCCCAGTTTTTATTGACAGTAAACAATATGGAAAAACAAGGGATGAACTTTATGATTATTTAAAGGAGCAGGGTATTTTTGGACGAAGATACTTTTATCCTTTAATCAGCGATTTTCCAATGTATAAAGGTTTAGAATCTGCTGAACCTTTTAAATTAGTTCATGCTAAAAAAATGGCCGAACAAGTAATTTGTTTGCCAATTTATTCAGAATTAACATTTAAAACCGTAAATAAAATCAGCTCTCTTATAAAGGATTATGCTGTCTAGATATGACATCAACAATTAAAAAGAAAGCGGTTAAAGGTGTAGTTTGGACTATTACAGAAAAATTTGGGGTACAAGGGATAAGATTTGTGTTGGGAATTGTATTGGCTCGGTTGCTTACTCCTGAAGATTTTGGTTTAGTTGGAATGGTAACTGTATTTTTTACTTTAGCACAAGTTTTTGTTGAAAGTGGATTTGGACAAGCTTATATACAGAAAAAAACAGTTACGGAAATAGATGCAAATACTGTTTTTTATACGAATTTAGTTATAAGTATTATTGTATATGCAATTCTTTGGTTAACAGCTCCATATATTGCTAGGTTTTACAACCAAATGGAATTAATTGAGATTACAAGAATATTAGGACTTGTGATTATTATTAATTCTTTTGTTATTATTCAGATTTCCCAAATTACGCGTAATGTTAACTTCAAAAAGAAAGCAAAAATCACATTAATTTCTGTTTTAATTTCAGGTTTAGCAGGTGTTATTTCAGCCATTTATGGTTTAGGTGTATGGAGTCTTGTTATTCAACAAATGACCAATCGATTATTGTTTGCTATTATCTTATGGATAACAAGTAAATGGAAACCATCATTAAATTTTTCCTTTAAATCTTTAAAAAGTATGTTTTCTTTTGGAAGTTGGATATTATTGTCCGGTATCATCAGAAAGTTCTTCGATAATATTTATATACTCGCTATTGGGAAATTTTTTCCAGCATCCGCTGTGGGGTTTTATACTAAGGCTAAACAATTTAATAGTAAGGCCTCTCAAGAACTTTCAAACGCAGTAGGTGTAGTTTCTTTTCCAATTTTTTCTGTTTGGCAGGAAGACAAAATAAAATTACAGAATGGTATGCGGAAATTTCTTAAACATACTATGATATTTGTGATGCCACTGATGGTTGTTTTGATTGTTGTTGCAGAACCATTTGTAATATTGTTATTAAAGGAGAAATGGGCTCCAATGATTCCCTATTTGCAATTACTTTGTTTAGCCGGGTTATTATATCCTCTACATTCTGTAAATATTGAAGTATTAAAAGCTCAAGGGAAAAGTAAAATTAATTTTAAATTAAATATAATAAAGAATATTTTAAGAATTGTAAATATTCTTATCACTTATAGGTGGGGAGTATTATATATAATTTTTGGAGAAGTGATTGTTTCCATCATCTCTTTGATTATAAATACTTATTATACAAAAAAATTTATAAATTATGGATTGTTTGATCAGTTCAAGGATATATATATAATTATTTTAGGAGCTTTAATAGCTTCTATTACCGGTTACATAATTAGTTCACTATTTATAAATCTTTGGTATATACTTTTTGCAGGAACTTTAGCTACCCTTAGTATTTATATTGTTTTTCAGTATATTTTTAATAATAAATTTTTTATCGAAACAATTCGTTTAAAGGATAATTTTTATAACTAATAAACATATTAAATTAAAAATGGTTAGTTTAAAAAAATATTACTCAAAGTTTAAACTTTATAAAAACATATTTGAAGGAAAAATTAATTTTCCTTTTGAAAAAAGGATAAATTTTGCAATCATAGGAGCTCAGAAATGTGGCACTACAGCTTTATATAGTTTTTTAAATACTCACCCTAAAATTATTGGCTCAAAAGTTAAAGAAGTTAATTTCTTTAATTCAGATAATATTTATCGCTACGGTTATCATTATTATCATAGCTTTTTTCCAAAAGTAAAAAAAAATAAATTATTGTTTGAAGCATCTCCATCATATTTGCAAGATAATGATTTTTTGGCCTTAAATAGAATTTATAAATATAACCCAAATATAAAGTTAATAATACTATTAAGAGATCCTATAGAAAGAGCATTTTCAGCTTATAATATGTATATAAAGAAATGGGAAGAAAATCCTAATTGGTTTGACAATTGGAAAAAACCAGGTGTAAAATATGAAAAACGAACTAAAGAAGACTATAAAAGTTTCCATTATTTTATAGAACATGAACTTAAAGCTAAAGAACGAAATAAATATATTGAAACTCCAATAATTGATCATGGGAAGTATGTAATAGGCGTAGAGAAATATATTAATAAATTTGGAAAAAAAAATGTCTTTGTAATTGAAAATGAAGAATTAATGTCTAATACTAAGAAAGTTTTAGATGACATCTTATTATTTTTAGATGTAAAGAAGGGATATAATTGGCCTTTAAAAAACGGAGAAACAGTTTTTAAAGGGAATTATGTAAATGACATAAGAGAAGATACAATCAATATGTTAAAAAATATTTATAACCCTTATAATAAAAAACTTTTTAAGTTACTTGATTATAAATTTAAATGGGAATATTTTTAATTATGCATTTTAAATATAAATTTATTTTAATGTAATTATGATTTTTGATAGTTTTTCTCTGATATAAAAAAAACCAAAGCAAAATAATATTATGGTCGTCGTTATTTTTATCCTTTAATCAATGGATTTTAAATATATATTGAGGTATAAAAGCAGCTGAATCATTTACTTTTGTTTATGTTAAATTATGGATGAGGTAATGATTTGTTTAACTATGTATCCGCTTCACTTTTGACTTTAATAGAAATTACATAAATATTCAAATTATTTTTACTCTATAATATAAATTAGAATAATGAAAACATCTTTTTATAGTGACGATGAGTTAATTAATCTTGGTTTTAAAAAAATAGGAGTCAATTGTAAAATAAGCAGATATGCCCGGTTTTATTCTCCAAAATCAATCGAGATAGGAGATAATGTAAGAATAGATGATTTTTGTATTTTAAGTGGTGAAGTTAAATTAGGTTCTTATGTTCATATAGCAGCTTACTCAGCACTATTTGGTGCAGGAGGTATTGAGATGAATGATTTTGCAGGTTTATCTTCCAGAGTTACAATATATTCAATTACAGATGATTATTTGGGTGATGCATTAACGGGACCATGTATCCCTGACGGATATAGAAAAATTGAACGAGGGAAGGTTCATTTGAGAAAACATTCTTTAGTGGGGGCTAGTTCTGTTATTATGCCCAATACAACTTTAAATGAAGGCTCTGCAATAGGGGCACTTTCATTGGTTAAAGGAATTGTAAGTGAATGGTCGATTTATGCGGGAGTTCCGGCAAAATACAAAAAACCAAGAAAAAGAGAAACTATGTTAGCCTATGAAAAAGAATTATTGAATTTTAAATAAAATATAATTTCATAATTTTCAGAAGACAATGAATGATATTGCTTTAAGCATTTGTATGATAACCTTTAATCATGAAAAATATATAGGTAAAGCGATTGAAGGTGTTTTAAAACAAAAAACAAGCTTTTCTTTTGAGTTATTAATTGGAGAAGATTGTAGTAGCGATAATACCCGAAATATTGTTAAGGAGTATGAAACTAAATATCCTGAAATAATATCTGCCCAATATCCAAGTACAAACAGAGGGATGGTGAATAATTTTTTATCTATATTACAATATGCCAGCGGCAAATACATTGCCCTTTGTGAAGGGGATGATTACTGGACAGATCCCTATAAGCTTCAAAAACAGGTAGATTTTTTAGAAAATAATCCTGATTATGGAATGATTTCATCTGACATAATATTGGTTGATAGCAATGGCGATAGAATTGAAGATACATACCGAGTTTTTAGGCAGCGCAAGTACAGAAAACCTAAAGTATCATTTTTCGATTTATTACAAATGAATTTAGTTAATACATTAACTGTATGTGTCAGAAGTCAATTGATAAAAGAAGTTATAAAGGAGTTACTAAAAGATAATATCCAAGCAATTTATGATTATTCTTTTTGGTTAAATATTGCGCGTAAATCTTTGGTAAGAATAACTGAGGAAAAAACAGCAGCATATAGGATACATAACAAGGGTGTTAGTAATGTTGAGGGTTTTTTATCATCATTATGGCCAGAAGCTAAATATTATGCTATAGTAAAGTATTGCAAAGATAATAACCAAATTATTTCTAAGGATGAAGAATATATCTTAATTAATACTATATATATTTTACTTAGATTAAATATATTAAGTAACAAAAAAAAGAAAGAGTTACTCAGTATAGTACTTTCAAAACGAAAATATGTTTTGACATTATGTAATGTGGTTTATAATAGAATAAAAAATAAGATATTTGGATAATATTATTGCACAATTTTTCGCACTAAATCAAAAGAGTTTAATCTTTTACTATAAGAAGGTTAGTAGACTAAATTTCTAAAACCTATCTATAATAATCAAGTAGTAATCTAATCTGTTTAAATTCCCATATATATTAAATATTTATGAAGCTTTTCACGATTATATTGAATTATAACCATTTGAAGGATTTGAAAGAAACTATAGATTCATTCAAACTACAGGATTATGCAAATAATCAATTAGTTGTTTCTGATAATAATTCAAGTGATAAAAGTGTTGACTGGCTGCGAAAAGAACATCCAGAAATTGTTGTTTTAGATAACAAAGAAAACCTTGGTTGGAGCGGAGGCAATAATGTAGGAATTGATTATGCTTTGGCTCATAAGGCAGATATAATATTGTTGGCAAATAATGATCTATTCTTTAATGATAGAAATTTGATTTCAAATCTAATTAAGGAATTTAATAATAAGGCAGGTTTAGGAATAATTGGACCGCAAGAAAACGAATACTACGATAAAAATAAAATAGCTAATCAAGGTTGGATTTTATATTCTAAAAGTAAATTTACTTTTAATAAAATTAGAAAGAAGTATAGTGATGAGAATTTCAAAAATTTTAAATATGTTGATAATGTTTCAGGAAGCTTTATGTTGATTAGGGCCGATGTTTTTAAAAAAATTGGTTTAATTGATGATACTTTTTTCCTATATGGTGAAGATGCTGATTTTTCACTAAGATCATGGAAAGCAGGTTATGCCTCAGCTATATTTCCAAATAATATTGTTTATCATAAAGGTAGTGCTACAGCTGGTAAAAATAGTCCCTTAAAAATTTATTATAAAACTAGAAATTTAATATATATAATTAGGAAACATAAAGATATACAAGAGAATTATTACTATTTTTTATGGAAATATTATTACACTAATTTCAAACTCTTTTGGAAAATTATATTAAAAAAAGAATATGCCGGGAATAGATTAGAAAAAATTCAAGCTCTTATTCTAGGTCTTTATCATGGTGTTTTTAAAAAACAATATAAGAAGTATTTGTAAATGATTCATTATAAATGGACTTAACGAATTAGGGAAATTGACATAATGTGTAGAAAGTGTTTTCAAAACGATTTAGTTTCTAGTTATTAAATTTTATTAATGAAAAAACAATTCAGATCAGATTTAACAAAGTACCTTCTATGGATTTTTGCAGCTTTTGTAGTAGCGAATTTATTCCCCAATATTCTAATTTTAGTCTTTATAATTTTTTTATCCTATAAATACATTAAATCTAAGGATGAGCTTGTGTATTTTGCTGTTTATATTTCTTTGATTGCTGATTTAGCAGGTTTATTTGGTGATAATTTCAATGGGTTAATTTCTATTAGTTTAATTGAATTTAATTTGGTACAAATATTTATATTTGTTAACATTATTAAATATATTGTAAATTTTGGTCAAAAAAACCCAATATTATACTTTCAAAAACCTATTATAGTTTTTCTAGCATATTTTGTCTTCCTGATTTTATCAGGGTTTATATTTGGAGTTGAAGATGCAGGTAAATCTGGATTAAGACATTATTACCAAATTGCTAATGTTATTGTTTTAATGCCAATTTTTTTAGTTCTTCCATATTTATTAAAAGCAGATAATTTTATTAATAGGTTATCATATATATTATTTTTTTCGGTCTTTTTAAACATAGCTGGTCAAGTATTTATGTTAATTTGGGGTGTGCCTATATCCCAGTTTATCAACCCACCACAAAATTATAGCAATATCGCTGGTGAAACTAATTATATACAAGATGCCTTACGACCAGTTATAGCATCTTGGTTAGTTATATTGGCACTTTTTTTATCTTTTTTTGCAATTGTAAAAAAATCACATCTTTTTAAGTTAAACTTTCTTTATTTAGTTTTATTTGCCTCTTTCTTTTCAATTTTTATAACTGCTACAAGGGGTTGGATACTAGCCTTTATGTTTTTTATTATTTTAGGCACATTACTTTTTTCGCCTAAAATTGGAAAAAGATTGGCTGGGGCTCTAACTTATGGAGCGATAGTCTTTTTTACCCTATATGGGGCATCAAATTTATTTAAAACTCAAGTTGATAAATCTTTTGAAAGATTTTCAACTATTGAATTAATTGCTGAAGGTGATATAAGTGCAGGGGGAACTAATATCAGACATATCCGGGGTGCTAAAGTAATGGAAGGATTTTATAAAAGTCCAATAATAGGTTTGGGATTTTCAAGTGAAGGATTAAAAGACGCTGATCAACATGTAGGTAACCAGATGATTTTGCAATCAGGTGGTATCATCGGTTTCATTGTTATTATGTATTTATTATCAAAAATATATTTTAAATCATTACATTTGAATAAACTTTTATTAAAACACAGAAGGAACTATATAAGCTATAGGGGAGAGTTAAAACTAATACCTGTTTTTTTAGGTTCTTTATTCATAATACATTCAACATCTACGAGTCTTTTCGGTTATTCTATCTATGTAATAGCTTACGGAAATATGTTGTGGGTAGCGATATACATTAGTATCATAAATAAAATTTTAAATGAATACATCAATAAATAATAAGGTTATAGTAATTGTAGTTAATTATAATCAGGTTTTAAAAGCCATTTAGAAAATAAAATATTTTCTTCTTCTTCATATTTAAAAAATAAATAATGATAAGTTTTATAGTTATAGGCCGCAATGAAGGATGGAAATTGACAAAATGCATGCAAAGTGTTTATGAAACGATTAAATATAATAAATTAACTAAATACGAAGTAATTTATGTAGATTCCAAATCAACAGATAATAGCATTGAACGAGCGAAAGCTTTTAATGATATAAAAATTTATCTCATTACCGGGTTTTATAATGCGGCAATTGCACGAGATATTGGAGCAAAAGAATCAATGGGGGACACCTTATTCTTTATTGATGGTGATATGGAAATTCAAGCTGATTTTTTGCCCTTAGTTTATTATGAAAAAGATGGATTAAAATATAATTTTGTATCAGGGCAATGGATTAACTATAATTATTCTAATGATGATAAACTAATATCAAAAGAAAAATACCATTCTGAAAACTATTTCGATAAAAAAAGATTTACAACGGGTGGTTTGTTTTTAATAAAACGTACTATTTGGGATAGTGTTAATGGAATGAAAACGAAAATGAGAAGAACCCAGGATTTGGATATTGCTCTAAGATTAGCTAAAAAAGGTGTTTTTTTATTAAGAAAGAAAGAATTATTGGCCATCCATCACACAGTTCCTTACAATGAAAAATCCAGAATATGGAAAATATTAATTGCTGGAGACAATCTTTATCGTATAGTTCTATTAAGAGAAAATTTTTTTAATTTATATGAGTGGAAATTATTCCTAAGAGGAAATTATACTTTTATTATTTTATTATTATCAATTTTGTTTTCCATTATGTATATTAATCCATTGTTGATTTTTATATATTTTGGTTCTGTCATATTAAGAACATTGGCAAGGGAAAAAGGAAATTTACGTCTTCTCTTAACTAACTTAATTTATTTTCCAATTTATGAACTCTCATTACTTTTTGGTTTTTTCTTTTTTTGGCCCAAAAGTCATCCTCTTGAATACAAAGCTATTTAAATCTAAATTTGTGTGGTGTATTACCTTTCTTTATTGTATTATAATTATAGATTATCTTATTAATTAATTGAAGCATGAAAATTCTAATTGTTGCCAATTATAATGAAGGACGTGGTGGTATTTCAGGAGTAGTTAAGAATCATTATGATAAACTAAAAGAAGATAGCCATTTTATTGAAATTTTTAATACAAAAAAAGATGTAATCGCAAGGATTTTTTTAATATTCCCTTTAATTTTTAAAGTCAAACAATTTCAGGTTATCCATATTCATGGTTGCTCCGGATTAGGTTTTTATCCCATATTTATTGGAATTATTGCAAGTAAAGTGTTTGCTCGAAAGAAAGCCATTATTACCTATCATGGAGGGGGAGCAGAAAATTTCTTAAAGAATCATTCAGGGTTTATAAAATGGTTTATGAAAAAAGCAAATTACATTACAGTTATGTCAAATTTCCTTCAAAATATATTTGCAAAATACCAAATAGAAACGGTTATCCTTAAAAACCTGATAAATATTAAAATAGAAACTACAACTCAACTAGTTATAGATACGCCCAGGATCTTATCAATCCGCAGCCTTAGCACAAATTATAATATACATGATATTATTTCAGCTTTTGCCCTGATAAAAAATAAATTTAAAGGAGCAACATTACAAATTGCTGGTTCGGGACCTCTTGAAGCTTCGCTTAAGAAGCAAGCTGAAGAAATATCGGGAATTACTTTTTTAGGGCAAATTCCTAATAAAGAGATAACCACATTAATGAACCGGAATAATGTTTTTATTACAGTTCCAAGTCACGATAACCAGCCTATGTCCATACTAGAGGCTTTTTCTGTAGGTATTCCTGTTATTTCTACCAAAGTTGGAGGTATTCCGGACATGATAACCGATGTGTATAACGGATTTTTGGTAGATGTTCATTCTTCCGAGCAAATTGCCGATAAGGTAACGTGGATTTTTTCTAATCAAAATAAAATACCTGAAATATTAGCTAACGCCAAAGAAAGTGTAAAAGATTATCAATGGCCGGTAATTAAAAATAAACTTCTAATGCTATATGCTAATTAACTTGCTTAATTAATTTCATTAAAATAATGAACAGCAAAATAATAAAATATTTTATTCTGCCTTTGGCTGATTTCGTGATGCATACTAGAATATCAGCATATCACCGGCAAATAAAAAAGATGCAAAAATTAAGCTCTGAAGAAATTAAAAGATGGCAAAACAAGCATTTACAGCAATTAATTCATCATGCATATTACCAAACTGAATATTACCAAACCTTGTTTGATAATAAAAATATAAAACCAGATGAAATACAAACAATACATGATCTTAAGAGATTACCTGTTCTTACCAAATCTGATATTAGAAATAATTACCAAAAATTAATTCCCCGAAACATAAATCAAATCCCGCATAAAAAGGCTTCAACTGGTGGGTCTTCTGGTGATTCTCTGTCTTATCTTCTCGATTTAAGATCTTGGAGTTTTTCCAATGCCAACTATATTATTAATTGGGAAAAAACTGGTTATCATTATGGTGAAAAACACATTGCATTAGGTAGTACATCCTTGTTTGTCGATAAAAAATCTTCCTTAAAACATCGATTATTTTATAACCTGAAAAATAAGATTGGACTAAATGGCATAAATATGTCGACAGAGGTATGTAAAAAATATATGGAATTTATAAAGAAAAAAAATATAAGATTTTTATATGGCTATGCATCCGCTATATATCTTTTGGCAAAATGGGTAATTGAAAATAATGAGAAAGTAACTATTCAAAGCTGTTTTACTACATCGGAAGTATTAACAAATCGATATAGAAAAACTATTTTTGAAGCCTTTCAGTGTAAGATTGTTGACTGTTATGGAGCACGTGATGGCGGTATTACTGCATTTGCTCATAAAGAAAATTTTTTTGAAGTAGGTTACAACAGTCTGGTTCGTATTGAAAATCCTGACCAAAACGGAGCGGGCACTGCTTTACTAACAGACTTATTAAATTATGCAATGCCATTAATTAATTATCAATTAGGAGATGAATTGTTAATTGATAAAAAGCAAAATAAGGAGTATAATTATAATGGTCAAATTATTAACAAAGTTATAGGCAGGACTTCTGATATTCTCGAATTAAACAATGGGAATATATTAACGGGTCCGGGTTTTTCAATTTTGTTTAAGGATATTCCAGTTGAATATTATTGCATTGAAAAAACAGCAATGGATTCTCTTACTTGTTGGATTATTAAATTACCAGAATTTAATCCATCTCATGAAAAAACTATTTTTCAAACCTTGAAAAAGCAAGCTGGTGAAAACATCCCTATTAAGATAAAATATACAGACAAGCCATTTCTAAGCAAATCAGGGAAAAGAAAATATATGGTTGATAATTCAAATATTTGACTGAATTGTAAGACTTGCATTGGATAACGAAACCATGCAAATAAAATTGTTAAGATATATAAATGTATACTAAATGAAAATTTTAATTGATATTGGACATCCTGCACACGTTCATTATTTTAGAAATTTTATTAAAATAATGGAACAAAAAGGGCATTCATTCTTAATTATCGCTAAAAACCGAAATATTACTTACGAATTACTTCGGCATTACAATATTCCTTTTAAAAAAAGAAAGGATTATCCATCTTCGTTAATTGGTAAATTAATAAATATTCCACTTACGGATTTTATGGTTATAAAAAATGCTATGCAATATAAGCCGGATATTATGATGGGTTTTTCAGGAACTCATATTGCACATGCAGGTAAATTTTTGGGCGTTCCTTCAATTGTAATTGATGATACAGAGCATGCTCGCCTGGCACATTTGTCGTATAAATTTTTCGCAACACATATTCTTACTCCAGAATGTTTTAAAAAAAATATGGGGCATAAACAGATTCGATTTAATGGTTATATGGAGTTATGTTATCTTCATCCACATTATTTTAAGCCTGACTCCAAAGTTATGGAATTGTTAAAAATTGATAAAAATGAAAAATTTATAATTCTGCGCTTTGTTTCATGGAATGCATCACATGATGTTGGTCATTCTGGATTAAGTTTAGCCATGAAGCATACAATTGTTAAGGAACTATCAAAATATGCTAAAGTTTTTATCTCATCAGAAGGAGAATTACCAAAAAATTTGAAACCATATCAAATAAAAATACCACCACAAAAGATGCATGATGCATTAGCCTTTGCAACATTACTCTATGGTGAAAGCTCTACGATGGCATCTGAATGCGCTTGCCTTGGAACACCTGCATTTTTTAATGATAATGATGGACGTGGTTATACTAATGAAGAAGAAGAGAAATATGGTTTAGTATTTAACTATTCAGAATCATTTCAAGATCAAAACAGGTCACTTAGAAAAGCACTGGAATTATTAAAGAATCACAATATCAAGCAAGAATTTCAAAGCCGTTGTCAAAAAATGTTAGCTGATAAAATTGATGTTACAGCTTTCATGGTTTGGTTCATCGAAAAATATCCGGAAAGTGCAAAAATTATGAAAGAAAATCCGGATTATCAATATAACTTCAAATAATATGATTTTAATTACAGGAGCATCATCAGGCCTGGGCAACTATCTTTTTGAAAAATTTCTACAAAATGGTAAAAATGTGTCCGGTACCTACCATAAAACAGTGCCCGGCAATGGGGCAAATTATGTAAAGGTGGATGTGTCCAAATTTGAGGAGGTAGAGGCCTGGATTCAGCAGGCATGCTCATCGGATGATGAATTGATTTTAATTAACGCGGCAGGCATCAATAGCAATGAAATTTTTCATAAATTAACTCCTGAAAACTGGGATAAGGTACTTGCTGTTAACCTTACCGGAGTATATAATACGTGCCGGGCTATTTTGCCCATCATGCGGAAAAATAAATTTGGGCGTATTATCAATATCTCATCAGTAGTAGCGCAAAAAGGTACACCCGGTACAGCAAGTTATGCGGCATCAAAAGCAGCACTCACCGGCCTGGTAAAAACGCTGGCTGTGGAAAATGCAAAATATAACATTACGGTCAACAATCTTAACCTTGGCTACTTTAATGCGGGGATGATCAAAGATGTTCCACAGGAAATGCTGGAAAAAATAAAAAAAGAGATTCCGGCACAGAGGCTTGGCGAACCGGAAGAGGTGTTGAATGCCATCGAATTTTTGATCAAAACACCCTATGTAAACGGAACAGACATTAACATTAACGGAGCCTATTATTAATCAGTATGAAAGACTATCTCGAACTCAAAAAACATACGCTACCCTATCACAAGGAACGAGGCTTTTTTAAAGCGCTGAAAAAAACCACCAAAGAACATGGATATAAGGGTTTTGCTGCCCCGCTGCGATTTTTTTTCCGCCGAAACCTGGACCACTGGCTGCAAGTACTGTCCAAAGTGCTTCCGTACAGCGGAATTCGTGTGCGATTGCATAAATGGAGGGGCGTTAAAATTGGTAAAGAAGTACACATAGGGCCCATGGTAACCATCGATGATGTGTATCCCAATTTTGTGGTAATTGAAGATGGCGTTTCGGTAGCCGGAGACAATTTTATTTTAACTCACAACAAACCGCTTGAGTATCACAAACATTTGTCCGAAGCTTTTGTTGCTCCGGTAATTATTAAAAAAAATGCCTGGGTAGCCATTAATGTTACCATTTTGCCAGGGGTAACCATTGGCGAAGGCTCCATTGTTGCTGCAGGATCGGTTGTTACAAAAGATATTCCACCCTATGTCCTCGCAGGAGGGACCCCTGCAAAAGTGATTAAGAAATTTAACATGAAAGATGGAATCCCCATTGGTTTTGAATAATTTAAAGAAGAGTGTTTTTTTTACCAATGATGTGGAAACCACATCGCTTTGGAATCACCGGCTTTCGGATAAAACCGGAGAAAAAGTGCTCAAAGAAGGTTTGCCGGCTTTACTGGATCTTTACGAAAAGTTCAATATCCGGTCAACGTTTTTCTTTACAGGATATATTGCCCAAAAATTTCCGGAAATTGTAAAAATGATACTACCCTATGGGCACGAAGTGGGATGCCACGGAATGTATCATGATCCTAACCTTGCCTTTGATGTATTATCTTTAGAGGAACAAAAGAAATACCTGCTACAGGCAAAAAATATTTTAGAAGATATTAGCGGGCAACAGGTAATTTCTTTCAGAGCACCCGCATTAAGGGTGAACAAACATACTCCGAAAGCATTAAAAGAAACCGGTTTTTTGATCGATAGCTCCGTTGCTTCACAACGCATGGATTTTTTTCTTTCTTTTGGTGCAAAAGATAAGTTAAAATGGATTTTTGCTCCACGGAAACCTTATTTTACAGCAGAAAATAACCTGGCACGTAAAGGAAATAGTTTGTTGTTTGAAGTTCCGGTTACTGCCTTATTTTTGCCTTATGCCGGCACATTTATGCGCATTTCCCCCTTTTTTACGCGTTGGGTTAGAGAATTATTGCATTTTGAAAACAAAATTGCACATACCCCTGTTAACTATATTATACATCCCAATGAGTTAATTCATGAAGAAATAGAAATTGAGCACGTAACGCGCAGGGCAAAGTCATATTTGGGATATGTTTTAGGCGATATTGTTCGGTATAAACTAAAATTAAAAAATTTGGGTTCTCCTGCTGTTCACTTATTTGAAAAGCAGTTAGCCTATTTTAATAAAAGAAACTATAATGGTATATCTTTGCAGGATTATTATAAAAAATTTGTAGATCATGAAGCAACTGGTAAGAAAAGTTAAGATTATTGGAACGGGATCTTATGTGCCCGAAAAAATATACACCAACGAATATTTAGAAACAATTGTATCAACAAGTGCCGAATGGATTGAAAAAACGTTGGGGATAAAAGAGCGCCGCATTGCAGCAGATAACGAAGCAACAAGCGACCTGGCTGCCAAAGCAGGAGAGCGAGCAATTCAAAATTCCGGGCTGCAAAAAGAAGATATTGATTTAATTGTTTTAGCTACTTCAACTCCGGACAGGATTGCACCTTCAGCTGCGGCTATTACCCAGCATAAATTACAGGCTTATAATGCTGTCGCTTTTGATATCTCTGCCGTTTGTTCAGGATTCTTATACGGTATGTCGGTAGCCGCTCAATTTATTGCTAGCGGAGTATATGATAATGTGTTGGTTATTGGTGCTGATATTTTTTCCAGAATTACCGACTGGACACGCAGGGATTGTGTGTTTTTTGGCGATGGTGCCGGCGCAGCCGTTTTGTCCCATGCCAATGTAAATGAAGGATTTTTAGCCTTTCGTTTATATACCGATGGGCGAGGGAAAGATAATTTTACGGTACCAGCAGGGGGTTCGGAAATGCCTATTACTGAAGAATCCATTAAAGAGCGTTTACACTACTTTCGAATGAATGGTAAGGAGGTCTACAATACTGGAGTTACTGTTTTACCCAAAGCCATTAATCAGGTATTGGATGATACCGGTTTATCCATTGATGATATTGATATGATGATTCCCCATCAACCAAGCATTGGTATATTAAAAGAAACAGCCAAAAGAATTGGGCTTCCTTTCGAAAAGGTGAAAACCAACATGGACCGCTATGCCAACACCTCCGGCGGAACTATCCCTATATTATTAGATGAAATGAATAAATCCGGTCAGATTCATCCCGGAAGTAATATCTTATTTGCAGCTGTCGGCAGTGGCTGGACATACGGTGCTGCATTAATCAAATGGTCTAATGGGAAGTAAAGAGTTATTACCTTGCCCTGGTTAAAAGAGCTGGCACTGCAGAATACAAAAAATTTTTCTCATGACCGAAGGGAATAATGTGGTAAAATATTTTTGGAATAAGGTAAGGTAAGAAAGCCCAGCGCAGCGCTTTTCTCCTCTCTCCTGCGTCATCGCGTTTTTTATTATTGTGCGTCATTGCGGCCCATTCTCTCATGTGTCATTGCGAGCGCAGCGAAGCGATCTTTTTTCCTGTCGTGTGTCATTGCGAGCGGAGCGATCTTTCTACTGGTAACGTTTATAGATTGCTTCGTCTCCCGATAGCTATCGGGATCCTCGCAATGACATTTGTTATTTTAGAGACTCCCCGGAATGACACTACAATAGTTTAGTTTGTTGAGAGCTACCCGGGTAGCGACATTAAAAAGTATTACAATTTTGGAATTTAATTCCAATTTTGTAATTTTGAATAATGATAGCCAGAACAGCAGAAAAAGAATTACGTAATTTATCGCGCCAATTTAAGGCCATTGCAATAATAGGCCCAAGGCAATCAGGAAAAACCACGCTTGCCAAACATGTTTTTGGCCATTTGCCCTATATTAACATGGAAAATCCTGATACCAGAAGGTTTGTTTTAGAAGATCCACGTGGCTTTTTAAATAATTATAAGTCAGGAGCCATCTTTGATGAGATACAGCGTACTCCGGAACTTTTTTCTTATCTACAAGAAATATTAGATAATGCAAAATTTAAAGGCCATTTTATTTTAACCGGATCAAACAATTTTCTGTTACAGGAAAATATAACGCAAAGCCTTGCCGGTAGAATTGCATATCTTACTTTATTACCTTTTTCTTTGTCGGAGTTAATCAACCTGGATGTTAAAAGTTTAAACCATCAAATTTTTACCGGCTTTTATCCTCCCATATACGATCAAAATATCCGGCCTGTTAAATGGTATCCTAATTATATTCAAACATACATTGAAAAAGATGTACGACAAATTAAAAATATTTATGATCTGGAAACCTTTCATCGTTTTATTAAACTATGTGCAGGTAGGGTAGGACAATTATTGAACAAAAACAGTATAGCTATTGAAGCAGGAATCGACGGAAAAACAGTAGATTCATGGTTAGGGATTCTCGAAAGCAGTTTTATAATATATCGTTTATTTCCTCATCATAAAAATTATAATAAACGAATTGTTAAAATGCCTAAAATCTATTTTTATGATACGGGTTTATTATGCAGTTTTTTGGGATTAACAGAGGCTTCACAGATAGAAACACATTATTTTAAAGGAAGTATTTTTGAAAATTTTATTATTTCAGATTTACTAAAAACCAAATTCAATCATGCCATTCCGGCTAACTTCTTTTTTTGGAGAGATAATGTTGGGCACGAAATTGATCTTCTAATTGAAGAAGCATTAAACCTCTTGCCTTTGGAAATCAAGGCGGGTAAAACAATTCATAGCGAATTCTTTAAAAACCTGCGTTATTGGCTTAAACTTACGGGAGAAAAAAAAGGTAAGATTGTTTATGCCGGTGATGATAACCAGAAACGCTCAGAGGGTATAGAAATTATAAGCTGGAAAAGTTTACCTGAAATGGATAGCTTGGTTTAACTTCTTTTTACAAAATTTCAATCCATAGCATCCCGTTGCCTGGGATTCTCGAAGGCAACAACTCCTTTCCGAAAAGATGGATATTACTAAATTTAAGGTTTGGTTTATCGAAAACTACCCTGGCTCGTAACCTGCCATTCGGCAGGTTTACGTGCCGAATGGCATGCAAGCTCATAGCTCATCGCGAGCCATCCTCACCTCATTCGTGCGTCATTGCGAGAGTTTTGCCTCATGTGTCATTGCGAGGATCCCGATAGCTATCGGGATCCTCGCAATGACACTTGTTATTTTAGAGACTCCCCGGAATGACACTACAATAGTTTAGTTTATTGAGAGCTACCCGGAACTCAGAACTCGAAACTCGGAACTCAACTC
>JAYEKP010000189.1:0-1913 GCA_034661075.1 Bacteroidota bacterium | reverse complement strand
GCTATACCTACATTAAATTTATCGACAACAAAACCTAAGACAGGAGCTATAATGGCAGCAAATAAACTTTTTGCCTGTGAATTAGCTGAAAGTGCTGTAGCTAATATTTCTTTAGTATATAATTCGCTTACATAAGCTACGCCTATTGGATTGCGTAAATTTTCAATAATATAAATGCATATATAGAATAGAATAGAAAGAAAGTAAAATCCAGAATGGTAAAATATTCCGCTTAACATTGCGAGTAAAAATCCGCTGTAAAGAGTAATATTTAAGGCTTTCGGTATTGATTTTAATTTTTCAGTAAAATGCCCTGAATTTTTTGAAGCGATGGATGTTAACAGGTAAACTATAAAATATACAATCCCGATGATTATTGCTGTGCGTTGCTTATTTTGTAATGCTAACAATATTGGCAACGATAAAGCAAAACTTTGAACAACAGGTTGTAAATAATCTTTTATGGCTTTATGAAATCCGCTATGTACTGATAAATTTGCAATTGCTTTTAAAATTTGTATTTTTTTAAACGAAAAAATAAAATCTTTAGTAACCGAAATAAATTTTAATTTAATATCGCTTAGTTTAAGTTTACTGGTTTTTCCATCAAGTACTTTTGGGTAAGATGAGATAAGCAATAAATCCAGAATGTAAGGAATGGTTGAATAAACAAAAATAGATTGATAGTTTCCAGAGTAAAGCACAATAGATGCTGCTAATAACGAAGATATAGCCGATCCCATTTGTGACCAGGAACGGGTATGCCCATAATAATATACTCGTTGATTACTCCATCCTTTGATTTCAAGATATTCAAATATCATCGCTTTGTGTGTTCCTGTCCTGAAAGCATCGCCTAAAGCATAAAAAAGCATCGCTAGGATGAAATAAAAATAATCGACTGAAGAAAAGAATATGATAAATGAAACAATATAAAATAAAAAGGAAAAAATCATGGTTCGTTTTCGCCCTAAAGAGTCAGCAACTACCCCCGATGGTATTTCAGTGAAGTTTATTAATATTTCGCGGATAGCATATAAGGTTCCTATTTCTAAAAACGATAATCCCTTTTCTAAGAAAAATAGAATAAGAAAAGGCTCAAAAAAACGCAGGTTTTTTAAGAAACCATACATGCAGAACTTGTAGTACTGGATATTTTTTGTAAATGTTTGTACCATTTTGTTATTAATCTTTTCTATTCATAGCTTTTACCAAGTTGTAAGAAATAGCTAATCATGAGTTTTTTAGAAATTAAATTCATAAAATATAACTAAAAAATCCGAATTAAGATTTAACTTTTGTATTTTCGATCCATCTAAAAAGTTATTATTTATATACAATAACCCGATTTATGTTATCTTCTAAAGATATCAATAATTGTATATTAATGATATGTTGAATGGATTAGTTTTAAATCTGAATAAAAATAAATAAATGGACCATTTAAAAAAACACAGTTTATATAGGCCAATGGAAATAGAGGCTATTTTTTCTCATGTATTTACTATTTATAAAAATAAATTCATTCCTCTTTTCCTTTCAGGGTTTATTGCATTTTTTTTCATTCAATTTATCATATATAACCTTGGTATTACCCAAATATATACTATTGCTGACCCAGAGGAAATGATGAGAGAATTATCTGGTTTTATGGGTGTTATGAGTATTGTAATAACTGTAACAGTTATAATATATGGCTTGTTAAATGCATATTTTGTAAATCTTATTTTAAAAAATGATGGTGAAAATAAATTAACTTCCGGTGAATTGTTTATGGAATCTCTTAAAAAGTATTCCATACATATGATCTTCTTTTTGTTATTGTCGGGGATTATTGTAACCTTAGGTACTCTTGCTGGTATTTTTGTTTTTATTATTGGATTTTTAATAGCCTTTGCTTATATGGGAACTGT
>JAYEKP010000188.1:0-9811 GCA_034661075.1 Bacteroidota bacterium | reverse complement strand
AAATATAAACAAGGGATTTTATTTAAATGGGGGGATTCGTTTTTAATAATAGTAAAAATCTGTCCAAAATACCTGTAATTACGTTTGTATTTTTTAATTTTAAAAATATTTAGGACAGCTATGGGTACAATTATATCTTTACTGAAATCTTTCATCGCTCATGTTTTTTTTAGTTAACCACTATTTAATTAGCTTGTATTTTTTAATTACCCTGTAATTTAATAAAGATAGAATAAATAATAAAGGAAAGAAAGCAATATTATAATCTTGAATTTTAAAAATCCATATCAATACAATTACAATAGATAAGAATTGTAAAAATAGGGTTAAATAGAATTTAGCTTTGTTTTTATTTAAAGTACCTAATAAAACAGTAACTATATAAAGTGGATTTATCCATAAATAATTTAAGTTATATTTTAATTCAGGATGTTCCGAAAATAAACTTACAACAAAAATTACAAGGCCAGTAATCCCCACAATAAGCAATATTGAATTTTGAAAATAAGTGGATTGAATAAAAATAGTAACTAGAAAAAGGATGGATAGTACAAATACAGGACTAATAAAAAATGGATATGATTTTTTTGCTGTTTTAACCGGATTAAATATATTTTCTGACGCAACTAGTGGTTGATTATTTGTTTTAAGCTCATTAAGTCCATGGTATAAATAATCGGGTAAAAACATACTTTCAAATTTATTAATCTTTCGATCTACTTTATAGCCCATGATTAGGCTCATGCTAAATTTTAACCACAAACGATCTCTTAAGAACTCATTAATTTGTTTTCGAGGTGTATTATTGGTTAATTCATTTTTAAAGTTGGTTTCAACATTTTCCAGAATGATGTCTCTTAATTCCGTTGTACAATTTTTACCCACAAAGCTGTATAAATAATATCTATTTTCAGGTTTGTATAAATATTTTAAACGTCGTATAATTTTAATTTTTTCTCGATAAGTTAAATTAAGTTTTTGTTCAATAATTTGCCTGTTCTCTCTATAATAACTCATATAAAATTGTTGCGTAGAATGTACACCTAACATGTAGTTTAGTTTTCCTTTCACAAATTTTAAATAAAAGTTAGGTGTGTCAAAATCGAACAAACCAAAATTGTATACAATATCAGTGTTAGCAACAGAATCTACAATTCGGATAGCACTATGCCCCCATATGGTAAAAGTTTCATTTCCACTGGAACATGTGAGCAAACTAATTGTAATATTATCATTTGCTGGTAAGTGATTAGAACCTAATGAAAAGAAAATAAGTAAAATACCGATTAATTTTTTCAATTTAAAAGATCCCTTTAATAAAATGATACGTAATATAAATGGAAGCTGCAAGCTTTAGGCCGACGCCGGTTAAAAAACCAATAAAAGCTCCAAGCCCGGCTCTGAAAGCATCTTTATTATTTGCTCCTTTTAAAGATTCACCGATGATTGCGCCTGCTAAAGGGCCTAATATTAATCCCAGGGGGCCTAAAAATATCATGCCAATAATCATTCCTATTCCTGCTCCCCACATTCCGGCTTTTGTTCCACCAAATCTTTTCGTTCCCCATATAGGGACAACGTAATCTAGAATCGTAACCAAAATAGCTATAATAGCAGCTATGATTAAAAAATTAGTAGTATAATCCGCAAACTCAGTAAAATGCACAACTAACAATCCCAAAAAGCTAAGCGGAGGGCCGGGTATAACAGGCAAGATACAGCCCAATAAACCTATAATAATTAATAGTATAGCTATTACTAATAAAAACCAGTCCATTTATCTCAATTTTAGTAAGGATAAAAATACGAATATAATTTTATTCTGTTAGGATAAAAGTAAATTTATCGTTATTTCTTTTTAATAAGTGATTTGATGTGGGCAATGTCAGTATTTAAACTACAACCTGAGCAATTGCAACCCGATTTAGCCGTATTTTTAAAAAAAGTATAAATGTGGTATACGCTATAAATTACCGACGAAAGAATAATAATATATACAATGAGTTCTTGCATCATAACTTTATAAATTTGAAATTAATGTTCCGGTTTGATATACCAGAAATGATATAATCCATGCCAGAGCGGTTGTGTAGAAAATAGCGAAAAGCCCCCATTTCCAATGCCCTGCTTCTTTGCTAATAGCAATAATTGTTGCTATACATGGAAAGTATAATAATATAAACAGTAAAAATGTATAGGCAATAAGCGGAGTAAAAATTTTATTTCCGTTTTCGTCTTTTTCGTTTTGTAGCCTAACTACTAAGTTTTCGTGTACATCCGAACCATTATCTTCGGCCTGATAAAGTACTCCCATCGTACTAACGACAATTTCTTTTCCGGGAACACCTGATAAAATACTCACACTCATTTTCCAATCAAAACCTAAGGGGCGCATTACCGGTTCTATAAATTTCCCTATTTGGCCGATATAAGATTTTTCCTGTTTTTCCGCATTTTTTTTATTTACTATGGATTGAATTTTGTCTTGATTTTTAGCATTGGATTGACTGATTTGTTCAATTTTTTGGTCATAGTTTTCGGAGTATTCAATATCTTTTGGATAATATCCTAATGCCCAGATTATAATGGATGCTACTAATATCACGCCTCCCATTTTTTTTAGATATTGAGAACCTTTATTCCACATGTGTCTAAATGAATTCCGAAGTGTTGGTATTCGATAAGGAGGTAGCTCCATTACAAAAGGTACTTCTTTTGATTTAAATATGGTTTTCTTGAATAGTATAGCCACCAATGCAGCAACGATTATTCCAATCATATAAATTGAGAATAAAACAGTGCCGGGGTAGTTGGGGAAAAAGGCAGAAATTATTAATACATAAACCGGAAGACGAGCACTGCATGACATAAAAGGATTAATAAGAATTGTCAGAAGCCTGTTTTGTGGATTCTCTATGGTTCTTGCAGACATTATCGCAGGAACATTACATCCAAATCCCATAATTAATGGAATGAAAGACCTGCCGTGAAGACCTATTTTGTGCATAATCTTATCCATTATAAATGCTGCTCGGGCCATATATCCTGTATCTTCCATTATGGAGATAAAAAAGAATAAGATTAAAATATTAGGTAGAAAAACAATTACCCCGCCAACACCGCCAATTACACCATCAATAATTAAATCTTTTAGAGGCCCCGGTGTCATGAGATTATGAATTCCATTTCCAATAAATCCAATAAATGCATCGATCCATTCTATGGGGTATTGCCCCAATTTAAAAGTGGAAAAAAACATAATCCACAGGAAGAGAATAAAGATAGGAAATCCTAAATACTTGTGCGTTAGAAATTTGTCTATTCTGTCTGTATTTTTTCTTCGTGTTTGGATGTTTCCTTTATAAGTTTCTTTTAGGGCTCCGTTTATAAAACCATATTTTGCATCGGTAATAATGGTTTCGGTTTCATCATTTAGCAGCGATTCTAATTTTTGAATCTCCTTTTCTGTTTTTTGTTTTATGATATGGTAATTGCCCCATTTAGAAAGGGAGAAATTAGCTGCTTCGTCTTTTTCTAACAGTTTGATGGCATAAAAACGTGACGAAACAATATCGGTTAATCGTTTATTTTCCCAGATTTCATCTTGTATATTGCGAATTGAACTTTCAACATCTTTACCATAATTAATATGAATATGTCTTACGGTTGGGTCTTTATCTTCATAAACTTCAATTACTTTATCGAATAAATCTTTTACACCCATACCTTTTGACCCTACTGTTGGAATAATAGGGATACCCAACATTTTTCCCAATGAATTAAAATCAAATATATCACCTTTCTTTTTAAGTTCATCGTACATGTTAAGGGCTATCACTACCTTAATATCCATGTCGATTAGTTGAGTGGTAAGGTAAAGATTGCGTTCAAGGTTTGAAGCATCTACTACATTTATAACCACATCGGGTAGTTCGCCTAAAATAAATTTTCGTACGAAAAGTTCTTCGGGAGTATAGGCCGATAATGAATAAGTTCCGGGAAGGTCTGTAATGTTAAGCACATAATCATCCACTTTACAAAGCGCTGTTTTTGAATCAACTGTTACACCGCTGTAATTGCCTACATGTTCTCTTGACCTGGATGCAAAATTGAATAATGAAGTTTTCCCTGAATTTGGATTTCCCACCAAAGCTATTTGAATTTCTTTTCCTTTTTTGTGTGCCGATGTTTTTAAAGCTTCTTCAGTAATTACTCCATTAAATGATTTATGGGTAAGTTGTTTGGCTTCTTCTTCGGTAATTACCTCAATTAATGAGGCTTCGCTACGTCGTAGTGAAACTTCATATCCCATCAGGCTGTATTGAACGGGATCTTTTAAGGGCGCATTTTTAATTACTTGTACCATTTGCCCTCTTATAAAGCCCATTTCAGTAATTCGTCTTCGAAAAGCTCCGCGCCCACGTACCTTTGTTATAATACCCTGATCGTTATTTTTTAGTTGTGATAGTCGCATTAATTGTAATATTCTACCTTTTATTTAAAAGAATCCAAAAATATATCTAATCATTTTAACAAACAATACCACAAAGATGGTATTTTTTTAACAATCTATTAAGCGCTTTGTTAATTTGAGGAGGATTTAAATATGGCAAAATCATTATAAATGCTAAAAAAAACTTAAGTTTGCTACAAAAGAATAAAAATGGAAGAGGATAATATATATCAAAAGCTGAAAGATATCTTAATTGAGATGGGAGGCGATTTCAGTATTCTCGAAGAGCAAGTGGATATTAATTTACAGGTTGAGTTTTTTGAGCTTGTTAACGAATTATCTGAAAATAAACGTGAGGAGAAGGTAGTTTTAGAAGAAGCCAATACCCTTTTTAATCCGGAAACGGAGATTGAAAAAAAGAAAAATTTATTAGCTGAACTTTCTACTATTGATAAGCCGGAATCCTATCGCATGATTGAAAAAGTGGTTAACGCAAAAAATGATGAATTATATTCTTGGTCTGTGTTGGCACTTCAGCATTGTCGTATAGGGCTGGAAACCAGCTTGCTTGACGAAAATCAGATTTTTATTTCTACCGGATTAGGTGGAAAAGGAGAGAAATTACGCTATTTTATTGCCTGTAAATTAAAAACAGGCGAATACTTTTCTGATACGCAAAAGAAAGTTGTACAAACTGAGTTTGAAGATATTTTTAAAAAGAACAATTGCAGAATAGAAAAAGTTACTTTTGTGGAAAAATATGTATCTATTATAGCTTTAATTCCTATTGAGATTTCTATTGGGAATGTCATAAATTCTTCTATTGCCGAATGTAACCAATATGGTGATTTTTTATATCAACAGTATTTAATTACCAATGTGAAGATGTTAGATTATACTGAGATAAAGAAATTTTTTAAAGATAAAGGATTGTGAAACCCTCATGCAATAAAGTACACAACCTGTCTGCCGAATTTATCCGCCGGAGGAGGACAGGCAGGCAAGGATATGAACTTAGCGATAGCGATTTCACGAACAAAGGGAGTAATAAATTTTGAGGGTTCCATGGTAATTAAAATACAGAAGTAAAAATTGGCAATAGTAATTATTTGAAAAACAGAATTATAAAATTAAATATATTCGAATGAAATTTTAAAATAAATAATGTTATGAATCATCAGGTAAATGTTGCTGTACAGGTATTGCCCAAATCAAGAATAAAAGAACCCTATACGTTGGTTGACGAAGCCATAAAAGTGATTAATGATTCGGGTTTGCGATACAGGGTTTGTCCATTTGAAACCGTTATTGAAGGGCCTTACCAGGATATTATGAGTGTAGTTGAAAAATTACAAGAAGTTTGTTTCGAAAAAGGAGCTGACGAAATGTTGGTTTATGTAAAAATCCAAAATAGAAAAAATGGTAACGTAACCATCGAAGATAAGATGGAAAAATATGATTAAAGTAAATGTAAAAAAATGAAAAAAGCTGGCATTGCCAGCTTTTTTTTATTCTTTATTTTCACCCAGGTCATCGAAATTAATGTCTGAAGTATAATTTTCGTTTTTTGGCTTTTCTACTTCAGCGTTGACTTCTGCAGGTTCAAATGATTCGTTTTCCTGATTTTGAACTGCATTTTTAATAAAGTCAATTACTTCATGAAGGTTCTCGGTAAACTTATCAAAATCTTCTTTATATAAGAAAACTTTGTGTTTCTCGAAATAATGTTTTCCGTCCCGATTAAACCTTTTTTTACTTTCTGTGATGGTAAGATAATAATCATTTCTTCGGGTTGTTTTTACATCAAGAAAGTAAGTTCTTTTCCCTGCTCTTACAACTTTAGAGAAAATTTCATCACGTCCGTTGTTGTTTGTTTCATTGTTGTTTTCGTTTTTCTCTAACTCTTCATTTTTGTCGTATCCGTCCATCTTTAAATAATTTAATTGGTTTAAATTAATCAACATCCAAAAGTAAAAAAATTATTATTAAATCATCAAAAAATAGATGTTTTTTGAAATCCTGTTTTCAACATGCATGTTCATAATTTTAAATTTTCTATTTATATATTTCTTGTCGATAATAATAAAGCGTTAAATAGTTTTAAAATATCGAAAAATACTACCGGCTATTTTAAAAAAATCATTTACTTTGCAGTCTCAAAATTAAAATTTAATATTAAATAGTAAGGAGTTCTTAACCAATGATTAGCCGAAGATTATTACGCATTAAAATACTTCAAATTTGTTATGCTCATTTAAAATCCCATGGACAATCTGTAAATCAGGCTGAAAAAGAGTTATTCTTTAGCATTCAAAAATCTTACGATTTATATCATTATTTATTGTTATTGATTATTGATATTGTAAAATATGCACAATCAAGAATTGAATTGTCTTCCCAGAAAATGGTCCCTACGGATGAAGATTTAAATCCTAACACGAAATTTGTTGATAATAAGTTGGTTAAGCAGCTAGAAGAGAATAAACAACTTAAAAAATATTTAAACGATAATAAATTGAGCTGGGTAAATTATCCTGAGTTAATAAAAAATCTATACCTGGAAATTAAAAATTCGGAATACTATCAAAATTATATGAACTCAGCTCAACGAACATATAAAGAAGATAAAAAGTTTATTATTGATTTATACTCAAAAATTATTATCATCCACGAGCCTTTGCATCAAAATCTAGAAGAACAAAGTATTTATTGGAATGATGACATGGAATTTGTTACCGGGATGATTATTAAAACATTAAAAAAAATTAATGCCTCGAGTGACGAATCAGAACAATTAATGCCATTATTTAAAAATGAAGAGGATATAGATTTTGTTAAACAATTATTTCGTAAAACAATATTAAAACATAACGAATATCAACAATTAATTGCCGATTATATAAAAAACTGGGACATGGAGCGCGTTGCCTTTATCGATATCGTGGTTATGGTTCTTGCTATTTCGGAATTAATTGAATTTAATGGAATTCCTGTTAAAGTTACGTTGGATGAATATATTGAAATTGCTAAATTTTATAGTACACAAAAAAGCAATATATTTATAAATGGGGTGTTAGATAAAATTGTTGCTGATTTAAAAAACGAAGGAAAAATAAAGAAATCCGGACGTGGACTAATTGGTGAAATATAATATTTCTTGATGGTTTGCAAAAATAATTATTACTTTGTAATGCAAATTTTTAGACATAAAATGTGGAAAAATGTTTTATGGATAATTTTTCTTTTTTTAGCAGCATGTTCTTTGAAAAATCAGAAAGATAAACAAAATGCTTTACCACATGTTAGTGGGGTAACCAATGTTAAATTTGATACCTTATATCATAATTTTGGAAATTTGGTGCAAGGAGAACAGGTTGCTTATACTTTTAATTTTAAAAATATCGGCTCATCCGATTTATTGATTAAAGATGCTTACTCAACATGTGGTTGTACGGTTGCTAAGTATACAAAAAATGCAGTACCACCCGAAAATTCCGGGTATGTTGAAGTTATTTTCGATAGTTCTGGAAGGCTCGGTGTGCAATATAAAAATGTGGTTATACAAATGAACACAAAACAAGGAAAACATACGCTGTATATTCGAGCAAATGTTATAAAAAAATAAATATAAATCTTAATTAAAATTTAAAATGATGAATAATTTATTGTATGTATTATTGATGGGACAGCCTGCTGAGGGGCAAAGTCCGTTGACTTCTTTTTTGCCTTTATTGTTAATAATCCTTATTTTCTATTTCTTTATGATTCGCCCACAAATGAAGCGTCAGAAAGAATTAAGAAAATATAGAGAATCATTGCAGAAAGGTGATAAAGTGGTTACTACAGGTGGAATCTACGGGCGAGTTGATGGTATAAAAGATAATTATGTTATTGTTGAAATAGACAATAATGTGAAAATTAAAATTGATAAAAGTGCTATTTTAAAAGACGCTACGGATATCAATTCTGCTAAATAATTTTTATTTTTATAAGCGTTTAAGATAATTCTTAAACGCTTATTATTTTTTATTGTAGTGACAAAGAATATAGAAGATAATATTAAAAATTTTTTTGCCAGACGAAATTTTAAATCTGACAAGAGGCTTTTTGTATTTTTAATCTTTGTTTTTATTGCAACCATTTTTTGGTTTCTTAATCAACTGGAACAGGAATATGAAACCCAGGTTACTTTACCCATTAGATATACCAATTTCCCGAAAGATAAAATATTGGTTAATGAAATGCCTAAGTATTTTGATATTAGGGTAAAGGCTTATGGTTATAAATTACTTGAGTATAAAATTAGTAATAAGTTTCTGCCTTTTGTTATTGATGTTAATACATTAACCATGCGATTATATTCGCGACAGGATTATGTAAAATTCTATTCATTAACCAAAAATTTATCGGAAAATATTGAGCAGCAAATAAGTTCCGAATTACAAATTATAACTATTCAACCCGACACATTATTTTTTGATTTTGCCGATAGGATTAAGAAAAAAGTTCCGGTGGTATCTAAAGTCAAGCCAGTTCCTGCTTCACAATACATGGTTAAAGGCAATATTCTAATTACCCCCGATAGTGTTACAATATCCGGAGCTAATCCTATTATCGATACGATAAATCAGATTTATACCCAAAAAGTTGAAATTCCTGATTTAACTAAAAATCATACACAATATATAGCCATCGATCGATATGATAATATTGATTATTCGGATGAAAAAGTAGAAATTTCTATCACTGTTGAAAAATATACCGAAGGAAGCATAAAAGTTCCTTTAAAAGTTAAAAATGTTCCCGATTCACTTGTGTTAAGAACATTTCCCAATGAGATATCTGTATCCTATTTAGTTGCCCTTAGCGATTACGATAAAGTGTTACCCCAGTTTTTTGATGCAGAAGTTGATTATCATGATATTAATTTAAATCAAAATAAGGTAAAAGTTAAGGTAACTAATTCACCTGAGTATATCAGGTCCTTAAGATTTTACCCCCAGGCAGTTGAATATTTAATTGAACGTAATAATGATTAAAGTAGGAGTAACTGGCGGAATAGGCAGTGGGAAAACCCTGGTTTGTGAAATTTTCGGTCATCTTGGGGTTCCTGTTTTTAATGCCGATATTGAAGCAAAAGAATTATATAATACCGATAAAGAAGTGATTGAGCAAGTTCAGCAATTATTCGGACATGATATATACCATAACGGGAAGCTGAGAAAAGATATCCTGGCGAAAATTATTTTTAACGACAGTAAGGCTCTGGACAAAGTAAATGTTATTGTCCATCCAAAAGTGCGTGAGTATTTTTTAAATTGGGCAGAAAAACAAACAAGTAAATATGTGATTGAAGAA
>JAYEKP010000187.1:0-9870 GCA_034661075.1 Bacteroidota bacterium | reverse complement strand
CTTAAGCAACTTTTTTTTTGTATTTACACATCCTTATTGTTAGAATATACTTATTTTTGCAAAAATTTAAAAACAGAAAGGGGCCCGATAACATGTTATTGCAAATACATCCTGACAATCCTAACCCACGAGAGATGGCAATGGTTATCGATGCATTGAAAAACGATGGGTTAATTATTTATCCCACCGATACGGTATATGGATTAGGTTGGAGTATTCACAGCCCAAAAGCTTTTGATAAGATTGTACGTATTAAGGGAAAAAATGCTTTAAAAGAAAATTTTTCCATTATCTGTAGTGATATCAGCCAGGTATCTCAATTTACCATGCATATTAACAACCCCACTTTTAAATTGCTAAAAAAAAATCTTCCCGGCCCATTTACTTTTATCCTTAATGCCAATAGCAATGTTCCCAAATTTCATAAAACAAAAAAGAAGACTGTAGGGATCCGAATTCCAGGCAACAATATACCCATTGAAATTGTAAATCTCCTGGGACATCCTATCATGACCACTTCATTACATCATGAGGATGAAATACTGGAATACCTTACCGACCCGGAGCTTATTCATGAGAAATATGAACATTTAGTGGATTATGTTATTGATGGAGGATTTGGAAATAATGAAGCATCCACCATTATAGATTGCACCGGCAAAGAACCTGAAATTATCCGGCAAGGTATTGGGGAACTTATTTTATAAAAATAACTTTCGATAAAAAAAACTTGTTACTTACTTTTTCCAGAAAGCAGGAGAAAATAATATTAATACGATAAACAATTCTAAACGTCCTATCAGCATTAAAAATGAAAGGAACCATTTACCAAAAACCGGGAAGTGTGCATAATTTTCTACCGGCCCAACATCACCTATTCCGGGGCCTATATTCCCAATCGTTGCAGCTACAGCACCCACTGATGTATCTAAATCATATCCTAACGAAGAAATAACTATAGTTCCAATAATAGTAATGAGCATATAAATAACTACAAATGCCAAAATGTTTGTAATAATTTATTGTGGAACAGCTTTTTTATTTATTCTTACAGGAATAATTGCATTGGGATGAATAATTCGTTTAAGCTCCTGATAGCTATTTTTTAATAATAACGTAACCCTGATAATTTTAATACTTCCCCCTGTTGAACCTGCCGAGCCACCGAAAAACATCAACGAAAAAATCATTACGGTAATAAAGGGCAACCAAAGTAAATAATCGGCGGTTACATAACCTGTAGTGGTAATTATTGAAACTACCTGAAACAATGAATCTCTAAAAGATTTTTCCAAAGAAAAATCATGGAAATACATTAGTACTCCGGCTATTAAAACGGTATATAATAATATGAACCCTACATAATATCTAAACTCTTCATTTTTGAATACCTTCCCAAACTTAAAATGTAATGCATAATACGATAGGGTAAAATTGGTACCGGCTAAAAACATAAAGAGAATAATCACATAATGAATAAACGGCGACTGAAAATGTGCAATACTGGCTTGTTTTGTGGAATACCCACCGGTAGCCATGGTAGTAAATGAATGATTGATAGCATCAAACCAGGTCATACCTCCAATCTTTAAAAGGATGGTTTCGGCAAACGTAAATCCGATATAAATGATCCAAAGGCGTTTAGCCGTCTCTTTAATGCGGGGATGCAATTTATCGGGTGTTGGCCCGGGTACTTCGGCAACAAACAACTGCATTCCTCCAATTCCTAATACAGGTAAAATCGCTAATGACAAAAGGCAACGCTCCAAAAACTGAAAACACAACCCACACCAGGCTAACAATGATATATCCATCGCGTTTGCTTATTGTTTTTAACGCTTTCTTCGTTGTAAGTTTAATGATTATCCCAGAAATTATACAGAATAATGCCGTGATGCCTAAAGCAAATTGATCATACTGATTAAAATACAGACTTACAAAAAATGATAAGGAAAGGAAAACTCCTTCAATAATAAGGAGTAATCCCAAAACTTGTATAATAATCTTCTTGTTAATCATTTCAGTTAAAAAAGTTATCCATCTTTTTCACTGCTGATGGTAAAGCAAATACAACAACTCTGTCGTCAGCTTTTACGTGTGAATCTCCTTTGGCAATGATGCCCTGATCTTTTCTAATAATTCCACCTACTATAGCATCTTTAGGAAATTCTATATCGCGTAAGCGCCCATGGGTGATTTTAGAACCGGGTTTTGCAACAAACTCTAAAACCTCAGCATCTGAACCCGTTAAACACTTCATCGATTCTACCTTGGAACTCATGGTAAATTTAAAAATGCAACTTGCTGTAATCAGTTTTTTATTGATAATAGTATCAATCCCCATATTTTCAGCTAAATCAATATAATCGATATTTTCCACCTCTGCAATTGTTTTTTTAACGCCCATTCGTTTGGCCAGCATACATGAAAGAATATTAACTTCGGAATTTCCAGTAACGGAAATAAATGTATCCATATTAGGTAAACCTTCTTCAACCAGCAGGTCGATATTTCGCCCATCGCCATTAATGACCAGGGCATTGGTTAAATAATCGGCTAATTCAGTACTTTTTTCTTTATCAATTTCGATTAGCTTGATATTAAAGCGGCCTTCGAGCGATTTGGCTGTTCGTTTTCCAATCCGGCTACCGCCAAGAATCATCACATCTTTAATATCCAGCTTCTTTTTTCCTGAATATTTTAAAACATCGCGAATACCTGATCTATTGGTCACCACAAATACCAGGTCATTGACCTGAAAATAATCGTGCCCGCGCGGAATAATGGTTTCTCCATTACGAGTAATAGCTACTGCTCTAAATTCAATTTCATCATTCTCTTTGATCACATCAATTAAGGTCTTATCAATAACCGGAGCATTTTCTCCAAGTTTCAATACATAAAGGGATAATTTACCTCCGGAGAAATCCACAAATTCCGATATTTCGGCCTGTCCTAATAAATGTACAACCTCTCTGGCAGCAATCCGTTCGGGATAAATAAGATAATCAATACCCAAACTTGTAAAGTGAGAAACATTTTCCGGCTCGATATATTCGTTATTATCTACCCGGGCAATCGTTTTTTTGGCACCTAATTTCTTGGCAAGAATAGCCGCGGTTATATTTGTTTCTTCAGAATGAGCTACTGCAATAAATAAATCCGTTTTTTTAATTTTTGCTTCTTTCAGCACTTCTAAGGATATTGCCGATCCCGTAATAGTTAATAAATCCAGGGAAGTATCAATATCCTTAAGATTCTCAACCAAAGGGTCAATAACAGTAATATCGTGAAACTCATTACTTAACATTTTTGCTAAGTGTGTTCCAACCTCTCCTGCACCAGCAATTATTATCTTCATAGTCAAATTAAATTTAATCGACAAATGTAAATAAAAAGGCAAAGTAACATAATCATTTTACAAAAAATAATGATCCCTGTATTTTTTATAATTATTAAATATAGGATGACCGTTTTTTTACAAAAGCTCCCTGTTCTGTTAAATCATAATAACTAAGGCCTAACTCCTGGCATTGTTTTTTCCATTTTTCAATGGAATAGTAATTATTAGAGGAATCAAAAATTAACATTTTAAAATTTAAATTCCGGGTAAGATCTTTAATATCAAGTCGAGGATTTTCTGATAAAATAACATAATCTACCTCGAGCTTAGTATTTGATGGAAAACGAAATAATAAATTACTATTTACTTGTATAATCTTTTGTTTTTTATAGTAATAATGGCAGGGTTGTTCTGGTAATGTATGAATTGTTGGTTTTTGTATTTTTTGGTTTTGCCAAAAAGGAATGATATTGTATTTTATAAAACTACTATCAATGGTTGCTTTAGTATTAATAAACAATTTATTCTTATTTTGTTCAACAAAATCAATAGCTGAAATTTTCGGTATATTATAAACAATAAAATACGACTCATGCAATCTTATATATTTGGTTATTAGATCATAACAAGGCAATATAAGAAGTAAAACAATAGCAATTTTAAAAAAAGGTATTCGCTTTGAAAGGATAAAAAAAGAAAGGAAGAGAATCATAAGAATAAGAATCATTACTTCAAATAAATCTAACTGAATGTTTTGAATTTTGGAAAAAGGCAGTTCGCTGATAGTCTTTACGGCATAATTTAATCCCAAAGTAATATAGTTAACAATCGGTGCCAGGAAATCGATAATTAAATCAGAAAAAGATAATAAAAAGAGGGTAACTGCAGCATAAATTAAAATTATAGCTATTGGAATAATAAAAATATTAGCCAGGATAAAATATACCGGAAACTGATTAAAATAAAATAGTGTTAAAGGAAATATTCCTATTTGAGCAGCAATAGCCACAGAAATAAGTTGCCAGATTTTATCGCCTAAGGAGTATTTTACTTCTAGTAATGTATAAATTTTTGGATAAAAGAAAATAATGCTAAAAACGGCCATATACGAAAGTTGAAAACCAACATCCACAATTGAATATGGATTTGCCAGCAACATAATAAAAGCCGAAAGGAAAATAGTGTTATAAATATTGGATTGCCGGATAAATACTTTTCCTAACGCTACAATAGAAAACATGATGGTAGCTCGCAAAACCGAGTTAGAAAGCCCCGTTAAAAAAGCATAGAAGAAAAGGGCCAAAATAATTAGCAGCGATTGAATAATTCGTCCATATTTATTTCGTTGCAAGAAAAATAATATACGTACTAAAATGATATAAATAATACCGACATGCAATCCTGAAACAGCCAAAATGTGCATCGCTCCACTGGATGAAAAACTTTCTCTGACATCAGCAGTTAATTCTTCTTTGTAACCCAATGTAAGCGCTGATAAAACCGCAAACTCATCGCCAGTAATATTATTTTTCTGGTAGATATTCAACAGATTGTTTCTTATTTTATTAGAAAGCTGATAAAGCACCGGCCCCTGGTTTTTATTTAAAATTTCAAAATATCCGGATTGGACATATGTTTGATAATGGATATCGCGAAAAGCAAGATACTTTTTATAATTAAATACTTTTGGGTTACCACTATGTTTAATTGGATTTACGTATGATTCTATGATTAGCTGATCACCTAAAGCAAGTTGATGTACATTCGTGTCTTTTTCAAAATAAGCCAGGATTTTTCCCTTTTCCCGATTCCAGCAGCAGGAATCTTTTACATAATGAATCGATAAGGTTGTTTGGTAACTATTCGGTTTTTCCGAAGGTTCTTCTATAATTGTTGCAATATAAATTTTTTGATTTGAATCAAAATATGGCTTTGCTTGTTGTTTGCTTTCTACTAATTGTATTCCTAATAAAAAAATAAAAAACGAAACCAAAATTCCCCAAAGCCTATTGATATAAAAATGTTGCGTTTGTTTAGTAACTTGTAAACCAACAATAAAAATAAAAATAATCAAGCCTAGAATTTTCGTCGGAAGGCTCGTTTGCGGAAAAATAATCTGAAAAACGATACCGGCTATCAAAGGCATGGTAAACCGAAAGAAGGGCGTTTGATGTAAAAAACGTTCAAACATATTCCATTCTTTTTTTCTTTAACTAAAGTTAAGAAAACCAATAACAAAGTGAAAATGTATTTTAAAAAATTTTAAACAACTTCCTCGTATAATGTTGCTTAAAACCGATAAGCTAGTTTCACAGATCTAGTCATAAAACCATTATAAACCAAAATTATATCCTATATTTAGCTCCAGTGTAGGTGCAAATCCATCATTCCCCTTCGTATCGAAATAATAAACAAACCCTACATCGAACAGCAGGTTTATTTTACTAAAAGATCGTTGCAAGCCCCAGGTGGGGCCAGCAGCAAAATCATAATCGCTTGTACGTGTAAAATTGGAGCTCAATGCTTTTCCACGGGTAAGCATCCGTAAACCCCAGAAATTTCCTGCATTATAATAAATACTCTTTCCTTTATTAAGCCTTTTTTCAAGGTTATAATAATTTCGGTAATGGATATCGGCAAAGGGAGCAATCATATACAACCATCCCGAAGCATAGGTTGTTAAGTTAGGATTTGAATCACCATATCCTACTCCAATATTCACAACGAATGTTGATTGATTAAATAACGGTGCCTCGTATTCAATCCCGGGATTTATTGCATTAATTCTCAACACCTTATTTGTTTTTACAGATTCCTGAGAAAAGCTGTGGTTACAAATAATAACTAAAGCAGATATAAGTAAAAAAGTTTTTTTGCGCATAATGAATTAAATAATTAACCAACTAAATAGTTTCGTCTTCGGATTATTAGTAATCCAATAAATGTTATTAATCCGTTAAGTATCAATAATTCAAATCCAAACTGATATCCATTAAACCAGGTGTGCGAATTAAAATCAATAACCATACAAATAACCGGGGATAAGACAGCCACTATAGGAATAAACTTATCTTTTACAGCAATACGTGTAAACAGGCCAAAACTGTATAATCCAAGCAATGGTCCATAGGTATATCCTGCCACACTAAATACAGCACTAATAACGCTTTCGTTATTGATGGCGTTAAAAATAAGTATCACGATAACTAAAGCGGCAGACACACCCACGTGAACTTTTTTACGGATATTTTTTAATTTTTTTTCGGATACATTTTTAGGATTTAAGATATCTACGGTAAACGATGTGGTTAATGCCGTTAATGCCGAATCGGCACTGCTGTATGCCGCAGCAACCAGTCCAATTATAAAAAATACCGATACTACAGGGTGCAGGTATCCTTGTGTGGCAATTATCGGGAACAAATCATCCGTACGTTCAGGAATCCCAATCCCCGTTTTTTGAGCAAATACAACCAGCAAAATACCCAGCGACATAAACAGTAAATTAACAGGAATAAGCGAAATACTTAGCCAGTAAACATTTTTCTTGGCTTCTTTAATATTTCGGCAACTTAAATTTTTCTGCATCATATCCTGGTCTAATCCGGTCATTACAATAGCAATAAATGCACCGGAAAAAAACTGTTTAAAAAAATAGTAGGGGCCATTAAAATCTTCAAAATAAAATATCCGTGAATGTTTACTATCAACTATCGTATTTATTACTCCCGAAAAATTAAGGTTCAAATGTTTACTAATGAGAACAATCGTTACCCCAACAGCGGTAAGCATAAAAAGCGTTTGTAAGCTGTCGGTCCAAATAATGGTTTTTATTCCTCCTTTAAAGGTATATAGCCATATTAAAACAATGGTGATGATTACTGTTATCTCAAATGGAATATTTAATTGATTAAAAACGGCTATTTGTAACACATTTGCAACAAGAAACAACCTAAATGAGGCACCAATAATACGCGATAACAGGAAAAAAGAGGCTCCGGTTTTGTATGCAAAAAGTCCAAATCGCTTATCAAGATAAGTATAAATAGAGGTTAAATTTAACCGATAATATAAGGGAATTAATACTTGGGCAATAACAGCATATCCTAAGAGATATCCCAGTACCAGTTGCATATACGAAAAATTACTGTCTACTACCCACCCGGGTACGGAAATAAAAGTAACTCCCGAGAGTGAAGCGCTAATCATACCAAAAGCAACAATATACCATGGGGATTGTCTGTTTCCCAGAAAAAAAGATGTATTATCCGCATTTCTACTTGTGAAATAAGAAATAATTAGAAGTACCACAAAATAGACTGCTATAATAAATATTACCAGATATGGAGACATTTTTACAAGGTTAAATTTTTGAAGCTACAAAGATAATAAAAAAGATTTTTAACTTAAAAAATTGTTATTCGTACAATTGATATTATTTTTGAACAGGACAAAATTAAACCCATTCATTTCATTTTTATTTATTGATACATGAGTATACAAAATTTTTCATCAAAATTACTGGAAAGTGCTGTAGATGAGTTTGCAAAATTACCTGGTATAGGCCGAAAAACGGCTTTACGGTTAGTTTTGCATCTTTTAAACCAGGAAAAAGAAGAAGTAATTCATTTTGGCGAAGCCATAATTAAATTGCGAAATGAAATTAAACATTGTAAAAGTTGTAATACCATTTCGGATAATGATATGTGCTCAATTTGTAGTGATAAAAAAAGAGACCACAGCACTATTTGTGTAGTTGAAAATGCCCGCGACTTAATGGCCATTGAAAATACACATCAATACATCGGAATTTATCATGTATTGGGAGGTATAATATCTCCAATGGATGGCATTGGACCTAATGACCTTAACATTGAAATGCTGGCAAAAAAAATTGAGGAAGGATCCGTCCATGAAATTATTCTGGCGCTAAGTACCACGATGGAAGGCGATACTACAAATTATTATTTATTTAAAAAATTTAAGAACTATCCGGTAAAGATAACCACTATCGCAAGAGGCGTATCTATTGGCGACGACCTTGAGTATGCCGATGAAATTACCCTGGGAAGGTCGATTGTTAACCGAACTTTATTTGAAACTTCGGTTTAAAAGTAGATAATTGAAAAATATTTATTATTTTCACACAATAATGCATCGATTTTAAATCATTAAATAATGAAGCGTTTTTTTTCAACATTTTCTATTTTACTTTTATTAAATACCTTTTTGTTTGCTCAAACACACGATTTAGAGTCATTGGTTAATTTAGGGAATGATTTTATAAAACTTGATGATTATAAATCGGCTTTAGAAAAATTTGAGGATGCACTTCAATCACTTCCTACTTATGCTCCTGCCTTAGATGGAAAAGCAAGAGTTTTAATTTTAATGGAGGATTATCGACAAGCGGAAAAAACAATAGACAAAGCTTTGGAGTTTAATTCCGATTATGCTCCTTTTTATCTTACGCGTGGCAAAGCATATTTTCATAGGGGTAAATTTAAAGATGCATTAAACGATTTTAACCGTGGAATTGACTTAATACCGAATCAAAACAACAAAATACTTAAAAGTGAATTCTTTGTAAATAGAGGAGCTACCCACCAGAAACTCATAAATTTTGACCAGGCACTCGAAGATTATTCAAAAACCATTGAGATAAATCCCAATAATCCAAATACCTATTTATACCGGGGTGCATTGTATTACGAAACCAATGATTATAATGAGGCCATTGACGACTATACGAAAGTAATTGAAATTGATCCGCAGAATCCATTTGCTTTTTATAACCGGGGCATGATATATTTAAAATTACAGGAAGAAGACCAGGCTTGCGAAGATTTTCACAAGAGTTGTGAGTTAGGAAATACCAATGCCTGCAAAATGGTAGTTAGTAGATGTATTGAATTATAAACCTTATTCATCATTGCCCAATACATTTTCTACCATAGCCGATTTTACTTTGTTTTTTACATCCTTAATATTTATTGGCTTGGTAAGATAATCAAAGGCTCCACAGTCCATGGCATTTTTAATGCTCCACGAATCAGTTTTAGCTGATATGATGATGACATGAAGCTTTTTCATTTTTTTATCCTTCCTGATTTTTTCCAACACCTCAAAACCATCCATCCCAGGCATCATTATATCGAGAATCAATACCTGGTAATTATTCTCTTTTAATAATTTTAACCCCTTTTCGGGATGATCTACAATTTCGGTATGATATCCCTCTTCTTGCAAAATGGTTTGCAATAAAAGTAAATGTGTAGATTCATCGTCAATAATTAATATTTTACCCTGATTTCCCATTGCCTGAAACATTTTATTATTATTCAAAAGTAATGATTTCAACTAAATATCGAAATACTATTTTTATAACACCACATTCACTTGATACAAAATTCTCTCCAGATTAAACAAAATTGAGATGTACAAATAAATACTTATCTTTAACAAAAAAAATAGATTATGATTTTTACTGGAGAAAACATACTTGAGTTTACAGATAAGTTTCACGA
>JAYEKP010000186.1:0-1942 GCA_034661075.1 Bacteroidota bacterium | reverse complement strand
CATACTTTTTTTATTAATTTCACTTAAATCAATTCCACCAACTGTAACCATAGAATTATGTAAAGTCCCAACTTTTTTTACAGTGAAGCATTTTTCAATTAAATTATTAACTATTAATTTTCTGTTAACTTTATCATTGGTAATAAATCCTTCTAATAATCTAAAAATTTTGTTGTGGTTTTACATAATGACAATACAAAAAGTTTCTGGTATCCGCTTGATAATGCAGCAAAAATTTATCCCGCCATCCAAACCGATGAGCTTACCAATGTTTACAGAATTGCTGTAGTGTTAAAAGATAGAGTAAAGATTGCACATCTAATAAATATTATTCCAACATTAGAAAAAAGATTTCCCTATTATAAGGTAACTTTAAAAAAAGGTTTTTTTTGGTATTATCTTGAGCAAACAAATACCCCCGTTCAGCTTATCGTTGATAAAGGTATACCGTGTAGAACATTTAATCAAAAACGAAATGAACAGTTATTATTCCGGATTCTGGTTATTAAAAACAGGATAAGTATTGAATTTTCACACATTTTAACCGATGGAGGTGGTGCTTTTCGATTTTTTCAATACCTGCTTTTACAGTATTTTCAGCAAGAGGGAATCGATGTTCGGGAGTCATTAAAAGAATTTGCGGTAAATCCTGAAATACCTCATAATGAATTTGTTGATTCATATCAACAATATTTTAAAAAAGAAGTACCACCCAATGTTAAAAGGCCAAAATCATTTCATTTACCTTATCCATTAAAAAGAAAACCACGATTTGATGTTTTAGTAGGGATCATACCTATTGATGAAATTAGAAATGTAGCTAAAAAGAAAGAAGTTAATATAACGGTTTATTTAATTGCGTTATATTTGTATGTACTTCAGGATATACATAAAACACTGCCAGAATATAGCAGCTATAAAAAAAATAAAATTTTAAGAGTACAGGTACCTGTCAATTTGCGCAATATTTATTCCTCGAAAACCATGAGGAACTTTTCCTTATTTGTAATGCCTGAAATTGATTTGCGTTTGGGCAATTATTCTTTTGATGAAATTCTTAAAATTGTATATCATAAGATACAGTTAGAAACCGACCAAAAACTCATCAATAAAATTATTGCACGAAATGTGGGAGGGGAACGCAAAATTTTAGTCAAAGGAATACCTTTATTTTTAAAAAGCCTGCTATTAAATTACAAATACTATTCAATGGGGGCCAATCAATATAGTGGTGTGGTAACGAATTTGGGGAATGTAAAATTCCCAGAAGCCATTCAACAAAAAATGGATTATTTTATTTTAACAGCACCACCACCTAACAGAAAACTTAAAATAAACTGTGGTATAATCGGATTCAATGATAAACTGGTTTTAAGTTTTGGAAACATTACTATATCTAAAGAATTTGAAAGAAAATTTTTTAATTTTCTTGTACATCAGGGAATTAATGTAAAATTATCAAAATATTAAACCCATGGGCTATTGTAAAAATTGCGGTGTTGAGCTTGATGAAAATATGGAGTACTGTCCTTTATGTGGACAAAACATCCATGAAGAAACGCCACCCTCGAAAAAAATAATTTACAAAAAACCAGAGCGTAAAGAAGAATATCCACGTTTTGACCGTTTAAAAAAAAAACAACGGTTAAAATTTATTTGGGAATTATCTGGTATTATCCTTACGTCAGCAATCATTATCACATTTTTTATTGATTTTATCATCAACAGAAGTATAACCTGGTCAAAATACAGCATTACTGCTTCATTAGTAGTGCTAGTAAATACAACATTATTTACTTTTTTAAGGCAACGACAATTTTTTTTCCTCATGTTAAGTTTTCTTTCTACCGCTTTATTGCTCGTACTATTTGATGTATATAGTCAAAACACGGGGTGGGCAATACAACTGGGCATTCCACTGCTTTTTTCGTTTTATGTTTGG
>JAYEKP010000185.1:0-9977 GCA_034661075.1 Bacteroidota bacterium | reverse complement strand
CAAATATAAACAAGGGATTTTATTTAAATGGGGGGATTCGTTTTTAATAATAGTAAAAATCTGTCCAAAATACCTGTAATTACGTTTGTATTTTTTAATTTTAAAAATATTTAGGACAGCTATGGGTATGGATTTTAAATTGACTGTAAATCTTATGAAAAATGATTTATAAGTTCAATAAAGAATTTATATCTTTGCAATCTTGAATTTTGAAAACAATTAAATGATGATAAAAATAACATTACCAGATAATTCTGTACATGAATATAAAAAAGGTATTTCGGGTTACGAAATAGCAAAAGAAATTAGTCCGCGATTAGCAAAAGAAGTACTTTCCGTTACCGTAAATGATGAACTTTGGGATTTACAACGGCCCATAACCTCCGATGCAAGAATTAAACTGCATAAATGGGAAGATGAAGAAGGGAAACATGCTTTTTGGCATTCTTCGGCTCACCTTTTAGCCGAAGCATTGGAGAGTTTATATCCTGGTATTAAGTTTGGTATTGGGCCAAGTATTGATAACGGGTTTTATTATGATGTTGATTTAGGTGATGACCGTGTAATTACCGATTTAGATTTCCCGAAGATTGAGAAGAAAATGAAAGAGCTGGCACAACAGAAGAATGAATACAGACGTAGGGAAGTGTCCAAAAATGAGGCTTTAGATTATTATACTAAAAAAGGAGATGAATATAAGGTTGAATTAATTGGTGAGTTGGAAGATGGAACCATTACTTTTTATGAGCATGGTAACTTTACCGATCTTTGCCGTGGGCCACATTTACCTAATACCGGATACATTAAAGCCATAAAAATACTAAATGTTGCAGGTGCTTACTGGCGTGGTGATGAAAACCGGAAACAATTAACCCGGGTTTATGGCATTACTTTTCCAAAACAAAAAATGTTGGATGAGTACATGGTGATGCTTGAAGAGGCAAAAAAACGCGATCATCGTAAAATAGGGAAAGAGTTGGAGTTGTTTGCATTTTCACAACGTGTTGGACAGGGCCTCCCTTTATGGTTGCCCAAAGGAGCTCAATTACGTGAACGATTAGAGAATTTCCTAAAGAAAATTCAAAAAATTTATGGATATGAACAGGTTCTAACTCCGCACATTGGGTTAAAGGACCTATGGGTAACATCAGGACATTACGAGAAGTATGGAAAAGATTCTTTTCAACCAATAACTACACCCGCAGAGGGCGAAGAATTCCTGTTAAAACCCATGAATTGTCCACATCATTGTGAGATTTATAAAACAAAACAACATTCGTATAAAGATTTACCCGTACGATATGCCGAATTTGGAACCGTATATCGCTATGAGCAAAGTGGAGAATTGCATGGTTTGACCAGAGTACGTGGTTTTACACAAGACGATGCGCATATTTTTTGTCGTCCCGACCAACTGAAAGATGAGTTTAAAAAAGTAATGGATATTATTTTCATTATTTTTAATGTTTTAGATTTTAAAAATTATACAGCTCAAGTATCCTTGCGCGATCAAAATGATCATTCGAAATATATTGGGACTGATGAAAACTGGGATAAGTCGGAATCAGCGATTTTGGAAGTTGTAAAAGAAAAAAATTTTAATTTTAAGGTAGAGTATGGCGAAGCAGCATTTTATGGCCCTAAACTCGATTTTATGGTTAAAGATGCATTAGGCCGTGAATGGCAGCTCGGAACCATCCAGGTGGATTATAATTTACCTGATCGTTTTGACCTTGAATATATTGGCAGCGATAACCAAAAGCATCGCCCGGTAATGATACACCGCGCACCTTTTGGTTCTATGGAACGTTTTGTTGCCGTTTTAATTGAACATACCGCAGGAAAGTTTCCATTATGGTTAACTCCGGAACAAGTTGTTGTAATGCCCATTAGTGAAAAATTCAATGATTATGCAAAAAAAGTTTTGAATTTCCTAAATAATTACGATATTCGCACAATTATTGATGACCGAAATGAGAAGATAGGTAAAAAAATTCGCGATAATGAATTAAAAAGAATACCATATCTTCTAATTGTTGGTGAAAAAGAGTTGGATAACGAGAGTGTTTCGGTTCGTAAGCAAGGAGAGGGCGATAAAGGAAGCATGAAATTAAAAGATTTCGCTGAATTTTTAAATGATGAAGTAAAAGCTCAAACAGAAGCTCATAAAATAAATTAAACAAAATTATTAATTAAAGTAAGGAGGACCAAGACATAGCTGGACCAAGATTTAAAAAAGGATTTAGGAAAGAAGAACCTACGCACCGAATTAATAACAGAATTTGTGCAAAAGTAGTTCGAGTTGTGGGGGATAATGTTGAAAATCAAGGCATTTATTCAATAGAAGATGCCATTAAATTAGCCGATGAGATGGAACTTGATTTAGTTGAAATCTCACCAAAAGCTGATCCCCCGGTTTGTAAAATCATTGATTATCAAAAATTTCTTTATCAGCAAAAGAAAAAACAAAAAGAACTGAAAGCTAAAACTCAGAAAGTTGTTGTTAAAGAAATTCGATTTGGACCAAATACCGATGAACATGATTATCAGTTTAAATTAAATCATGCGAAAAAATTTCTTGAGGACGGAGCTAAAGTCAAGGCATTTGTGTTTTTTAAAGGAAGATCAATTTTGTTTAAAGAAAAAGGAGAAATTTTATTGCTAAGATTAGCACAAGAACTTGAAGAGCTTGCAAAGGTTGAGCAAATGCCTAAACTAGAAGGTAAACGAATGATTATGTTTTTAAGCCCTAAATCAGGGAAAAAATAATAGTATCAAATTTTTTAATTAAAATAGTTGAAAAATGCCAAAGATGAAGACAAATCCGGGAGCAAAAAAAAGATATAGCTTAACCGGTTCAGGGAAGATTAAAAGAAAACATGCTTACAAAAGTCATATCTTGACGAAGAAATCAACCAAAAGAAAAAGAAACTTAGGTTATTTTGGACAGGTAAGCAAAGAGGACGAAAAAAGTGCTAAGTTATTATTAGCCATGAAGTAATTTTTATTATTTATTAGTGTTTAATCAGAATGAATTAGCCGAAGTAAGTACCGATACGAGCGGTCGCTAACCATTCACAAAAGAACAAATTATGCCAAGATCAGTAAATTCAGTAGCTTCAAGAGCACGCAGAAAAAAAGTGCTGAAGCAAACCAAAGGATACTTTGGTGCACGAAAAAATGTTTGGACGGTTGCAAAAAATGCCTTTGAAAAAGGGTTAACCTATGCATACCGCGATAGAAGAACGAAAAAAAGAAATTTCAGAGGCCTTTGGATTCAAAGAATTAATGCTGGAGTTAGAGAACACGGAATGTCTTATTCTGACTTCATGGGTAAATTAAATAAAAAAGGTATTGCGCTAAACCGAAAAGTTTTAGCCGATTTAGCAATGAATCACCCTAAAGCATTTGCCGAAGTGGTAAAAACGGTAAAAAAATAAATGATCTATATTATTTTATATTAGGGAAGCGTTTTTGCTTCCCTTTTTTTATATTTACCTTTGAAAATTATTGGTAATGTGATGTGATGAATTCCTAATACCTTATTATTTAACATTAATTAAGATACTTTTACAATAATTATTGATATAGTTTAATAATTTGCATCAAATTATTTTTAAAGAATGAAGATTGTAATTATCGGATATGGGAAAATGGGCAAAGAAATTGAAAAATTAGCTTTGCAGCAAGGGCATGAGATTATTTTAAAAATTGATCTGAATAACAGAAAAGATTTTGAATCCGAAAAATTCAAACAAGCTGATGTAGCCATTGAGTTTTCAAATCCGGAAAATGCTTACCACAATATATTACAATGTTTTAAAGCTAATATACCGGTTGTTAGCGGCACTACAGGCTGGATGCATGATTTTGAAAAGGCTGTAAATATTTGCAAGTCAGAAGATAAAACATTCTTTTATGCATCAAATTTTAGCCTTGGGGTTAATATCTTTTTTAAAGTGAATGAGTATCTTGCAAAAATAATGGATAAATATTCTGATTATAAGGTTAATATTGAAGAAACTCATCATACTCAAAAATTAGATGCTCCTAGTGGAACAGCTATTTCTTTGGCTAAGGGTATAATAAACAATATTGAACGATTAAATAAGTGGGAAAAAGAAAATACGCAAAATGCAAATTCAATTCCTGTTGTTTCGTTTCGAGAAGGGAATGTTCCCGGAAACCATAAAGTGATTTACGAATCCTCTTTTGATAAAATTTGTATTGAACACGATGCCAAAAGCAGACAAGGTTTCGCAATGGGAGCTATTTTAGCCGCCGAATTTATTCATAATAAAAAAGGTTATTTTACTATGGATGACCTGATCAATTAATTATATAATTACTATAATATAATATGCAATGACAATAAAAGAACTATTAAAAAACAAGTATTTTAAATTTGGATTTACATCGCTCATCTATATTTTATGGGTATTATGGATTAAAAATTATTGGTTTTTATTTGGGTTACTTATAATTTTTGATTTTCACATCACAAAATTTGTGAACTGGACCTTTTGGAAAAAACGTGGCGTATCCAAACCTAAAAATGCAGTAATTGAATGGGTTGATGCCTTAATTTTTGCCGTTATTGCCGCTACCTTAATCCGAATGTTTCTAATTGAAGCATACACGATTCCTACTTCTTCGATGGAAAAAACATTGCTGGTAGGCGATTATTTGTTTGTGAGTAAAGTAAGTTACGGCCCGAAATTACCCAACACTCCAATTTCATTCCCATTTGCTCATCATACGCTCCCTTTAACAAAGGATAAAAAATCGTATGTTGAATGGATTAAGCGACCTTATAAACGTATTGCCGGGTTTGGCGACATCGAACGGAATGATATTGTCGTTTTTAATTTTCCTATGGGCGACACAGTCGTTGTTGAAATGCAAGAACAAGATTATTATTCTATTATACGCCAGTATAGCGATGAACTTAAACGAAGAGATATTCAATCCGGAAATCCAATTAAAACTTTTGACTATTATAAAAAATTGGCAAGGAAATATATCTGGGATCAATTCAATATCACTGTACGGCCTGTAGATAAACGAGAAAATTATATTAAAAGATGTGTGGCAATTCCAGGAGACTCCTTGTTTATTGAACATGGCCAGGTTTATATTAATGGAGAGGAACAGCCACATTTTGAAAAAATGCAATACGATTATTTCGTAAAAACCAAGGGAAAAGAAATTAATTCAAAACATTTTGAAAGACTAAATATTTCGGTTGATGACCGGAGATTTATTTCTTCAAGCTCGATGTATGAGTTACCCCTTACCAATGAAAACGTTGAACACTTAAAAAGTTTTCCTCTGGTAACCTTAGTTACCCGATATGAGAATACAAACATTAATATGGCGAATATTAGTATATTCCCTTTTAGTGCGGATTATCCATGGACGGAGGATAATTTTGGCCCATTATATATTCCGGAAAAAGGGAAAACGGTTGAGTTAACGATTAAAAACCTGCCTTTATATAAACGAATTATTGAAACCTATGAAAATAATACATTAAAGGTAGATGGTAATAAAATTTATATTAATGGTGAATTAGCCGATACTTATACTTTTAAAATGGATTACTATTTTATGATGGGAGATAATAGACATAATTCGGCCGACTCACGTTATTGGGGATTTGTACCTGAAGATCACGTGGTAGGGAAAGCAGTTTTTATTTGGTTGTCACTCGATAAAGACAAAAGTTTTTTAAGTAAAATAAGGTGGAACAGAATGTTTTCGCTAATTCATTAAAACAAATAAAAAATTCAATTTAATTTTGCCGGATGGACAGTTCTATCCGGTTTTTTCGTAAATTACTGATGATGAGTAATAAAGTAATTTTATCCACAGCTTATTTGCCACCAGTTCAGTATTTCACTAAATTAATAAAATATGATGATATCTTAATTGAAGCCAATGAAAATTTTATAAAACAAACTTATCGTAATCGCTGTAATATTTATGGTGCTAATGGTTTACTTACTTTATCAATTCCGGTAAAAAAAATTAATACCAAAACAAAAATTAAAGATATTGTTATTGATTACGAAACCAATTGGCCTAAGATGCATTGGAAATCAATTGAGTCGGCATATCGTTCATCTGCATTTTTTGAATTTTATGCCGATTATTTAGCTCCTTTTTATCATAGAAAATATCAATTTTTGATCGATTTTAACCATGATATAGTAAAAATGCTTGCAGAACAATTGGAAATTGATATTAATTTTTCTTACTCAGAGAAGTATTGTTTCCCTGAGAAAATTCCTTTTGATGATTTTAGAGATATTATTCATCCAAAAAAGAAACGAAGTGATCCGGATTTTAAGGAGAAAGAATATTTTCAGGTATTCTCTGATAAACATGGTTTTATCTCCAATTTAAGCATTATAGATTTACTATTTAACACAGGGCCTGAAGCATTACAATACTTAAAAATATAGTTTTTTTGATAAACGGTTTTCATATAAAAATTTTTTTTCATTAAATTTATGTTTATTTTTAAAAATGAATCTAAAACTATGACGAATTTAGTAATTCAAAGCACTGATTCAACACCGCATGTTGAGTTTTTAACGAATGGAACCCTTACCTTAAAAGGCCGGTCATTACCCGAAGATGTACATAAATTTTATGCTCCGCTAATCGAATGGGTTTCTCAATTAGAGATTGATGAGGTAGTTGTTGAATTGAAACTTGAATATTTAAACACTTCATCAACCAAAAAGCTATTAAATTTATTAACTGCTATTGATCAAAATGAGAGAATTAAAGAGATTGATGTGAGATGGCATTATGAATTTGATGATCTGGAAATGGAAGATTTAGGAACAATATATGAAGAAGATATGAAAAGAGCTAAATTCCAGTATATTGAGGAAGTAGATATTTTTTAACTGGCATGATGAAGTAAGAATATTGTAGGTCTTTTCTTTAAATCAGGGAACCCTTTTTTCCAATCTTTAATTTTTTTGGTTTTTATAAATTCACTTGACAAAGTTATATCTGCGGCAATGCAGAGTAATGTTTCTGGTTGACAAGTAGAAAACAAATCGTTTAGCAAATGTTGATTTCGATAAGGCGTTTCGATAAATATCTGGGTTTGATTTTCTTGCTTTGATTTTCTTTCCAATTCTTTTATTGTTTTTGTTCGTTCGTGTTTTTTAATGGGCAGATACCCGTTAAAAGCAAAATTTTGACCGTTTAAACCCGAAGCCATGATGGAAAGTAAAATTGATGATGGACCAACCAAAGGTACTACCGGAATATTTTTGCGATGTGCAATGGAAACAATAGCTGCCCCCGGATCGGCAACTCCCGGTGTGCCTGCTTCTGAAATGATGCCAATATTTTGATTTTTGTTAATGGGATTCAAATACGATATATAATTCTCAGGGCTTGTATGTTTATTTAATTCATAAAAAGTTAAATCATCAATTTTGGTTTTTATTCCTGCTTTTATTAAATAGCGACGGGCCGTTTTTATGTTTTCTACAATATAATAGTTCGTTTGATTCATAATATCTACCACATATTGTGGAATAACATTTTCAACCGGGCTGTCTCCAAGGGTAGTTGGTATTAAATAGATTTTAGCACTCATTCCATCTTCTTTATTTCTTCTAATAAAAAATTTATTTCTTCAAAGTTATTATTTATTCCGTTTAGATATAGTTTTCCCTCTTTCTCTTCAAAACCATACATTTGAAAAACATTTTTGGTTTCAATAAAACTCTCTTTTTGCGTGTTATATAATTTATAAATGTTTTCTACACGTGAGTTTCCAATATCAGCAGGCATTTGAATAAATATAATCCACTCAGAATCCTCTGTGAGATCAATAACCTGGTATACATTTTCCGGATCGTAAAAAAGTGTATCTGTTTTGTTTTCAAAAGTTCTAATAAAACCCTGGTCATCATCAGTAACATCAAAAACCGGATTCTGCATCATTAAAATATCCGATATGCAGGCATCATTCCATTTGTTGCCTTTAAAAATATCTTTAATTGTAATTTTTAAAATAAAACGATCTTTATCAAAATTATTATTCCCAGTTATTTTATTATATAAATCATTCCAGTTAAAATCCAGTATTACATCCTGATAACCCATTTTGTCGTCCAGCTTTTTTGTCAATGAAACCAAAGGTTGGCTAACGGCAAAACCAACATGTGTTTCGGTAACAAAGCCCGAAGGCATAAAACAGGCCATTAATTCAATTTCAATTTTTTTGGGGCGGTTATTGGCTTTATAAATCGATTCCGATTTTTGAAATCCGTTTCGTATTTTAATTCCACGGATATTTTTAGGAATAGTCATATAAATATATTCTCCAACTCCATCTCCCTCAGTCCCTTCCGCCCAGCATGTATTAGAGTTGTTATCGCCCAGATTTATAGCGCCATATTTGCCATAGTTGTAATACCCACTTTGTTCCAGTTCAGACGATGAATGCCATAATGGTTCATTTTGTCCAGCTAAAAATAAGGTGTCTTTTATTATGAGCTGACCTACCGCTATTTGATAAAAAAATATTGAAGCTAAGATGCTCAACATTAAAAATTTTAATTTCATAAAGCCTTTAATTTTTATGCTAAGTTAATTATTTACCCGTAATTTTATGTTGTTTATTTATAGAAACAATAATGAAGAATGAATGTTAGTATATTTTATCTTTGTTTAAAACCCGTATCATAATATGAAAATTTTATATAATATTTTTTTAAACAGAAATTTTATCTTGGTTTTTGCCGTAATTATGGGAATGGTTTTAGGCGATTATGCCGTTTTTTTTAAAGATTATACCATATTTGTTCTTGCCATAACCATGATTTTTTCAACTACCGGAATAGATTCTAAAGCATTACTTCCGTTAAAAAAGCTTTTTAAACCCATGTTGGTAGGGACGGTTTTGAATTATTTTGTTTTTGGTGCCGTTGTACTCCTATTAGCCTGGTTGTTAATGCCAACTAAAGAATTATTCATGGGGTTTGTGGTTATTGTTGCTGCACCGCCTGGTGTTGCGGTAATCCCGTTTGCTGGTATATTGAAAGGAGATATTGAATATTCAATAATTGGAGTATTTGGCGCTTTTTTAGCTTCCATTGCTATTGCACCGGCTATTATTGAACTATTTGCTAAAAATGCCGATGTCAGTTCCTGGTCGCTTTTTATGTTGATGATAAAATTAGTTTTAGTTCCTTTAATCTTATCCCGGTTATTATTATTTAAACCCGTATTTAAATATGTTGCTAAAATTCGCGGAAAAGTTGTAGACTGGGGATTTGCTATTATTATTTTTACTGCCGTTGGGATGAACAGAGATGTTTTCTTTTCTAATCCGGTGGTTTTGTTGTTATCAACAATTGTTTTATTAGCGGCAACATTTGGTATAGGGACAATCTTTGAATTATTTTCTAAAAAAATGGGTATAAAGCCCGGCCGGTCAATCACCCAGGTATTACTACTAACCATTAAAAGCTCTGGTTTTTCAGTGGTAACAGCGCTTACATTATTTGGTAAAGAAGCGGCAATACCTTCAGCCATTTTAGCTGTCATAGTTTTATTATATTTGTTATTCCTTTCCATAAGAATGGAAATTAAAAAAAGATAATTGTTTTGAAAGTAAAAATTCTTGGTACAGGCGCATCACAAGGCGTTCCGGTTATTGCATGTGATTGTAAAGTTTGTCAATCCACCGACCCAAACGACCATCGTTTACGAACATCTGCTTTGGTTGAAGTGAATGGTGTAAATATTGTTATTGACGCAGGGCCTGATTTCAGGCAACAAATGCTCCGCGAAAAAGTAAAGGATATTGATGCCATTTTAATTACACACGAACATCGCGATCATATTGCAGGATTAGACGATGTGCGGGCTTTTAATTTTATGAATCAAAAGCCTATTGACATTTATGCCGAAAAAAGGGCTCAAAAAGTTATTAAATC
>JAYEKP010000184.1:0-1971 GCA_034661075.1 Bacteroidota bacterium | reverse complement strand
TCAAACCACAACTTAGTTTCATCTCTTGTTTTGTTTAAAGTAGTTTTTTAAAATCTTGAAATTACATCAAACCACAACCTAGGTTGCTAAAAGACCTTTTTTTACTCTATTTCAAGCTATTTTTTCGGCCTTTTTTTTATTCACTGAATCCACAGGAAGTGGTTTTATGCTATCAAAAATACAATTCTATCGGCAATTTTAAAAATTTGTTTTCATATGTTTATTTTTTATTTTTTTTAAGGTCATATGGAACCGCATAATTAAAATAATCATTATCGTGTGTGTTTAATAATTATTTTAATCATGCTTGTTTCAACATGTCAAAGAACTTTTTATCAAAAGAACTTTTTATCACTTAAAATATTTCCAGTTGTTTTGGCCCTTCGGGCAGCGCTTTCTCTTTAATTCCCCAAAAGTTAAGAATATCGCCATACTGTTTATCGGTAATACGCAGAATGCTTACCTGCCCTTTTTCCGGAATGCAGGCTTTTATTCTTTTTACATGCACCTCGCCGCTTTCTTTACTGGCACAATGCCGGACATATACCGAATATTGCATCATGGTAAATCCGTCCTGTACCAAATCTTTTCGGAAACGGGCAGCCGCTTTTCGTTCTTTTTTAGTATTGGTTGGTAAATCGAAAAAAACAAAAAGCCACATAATATGATAAGCATTTAAACGGTTATGTTCCATAAATTAAACCATCGTTGGAAATTCGATTTGTTTTTTATTTCCTGCAAAACAAGCGGCCAGCGATGCCGTAGTATGGATTATAGCAATCATCAAGGGCCGGGTTTGGTTTTTCATTCCCACATCGGACGATAAAATTTCGAGCAATTCGGCTTTTAATGCTTTATCTACGATATCCTCCTCCGGATATTTCTGACAAATATCCCATACAGCATAATCAATAAAAGGACGGTAGGGTTCCATCATATCATCGGCCAAACAAAATGCATTATAGCGGTTCCGGTGATAAATGCCAAACGCAGGCAGCAACCCGGAGCCGATTAAAGCTCTGGCCACAGCAGCACGCAAAACAATATATCCATAATTTAACAGGGCATTGGGCCAGCCGCCATATCGTTCGCGGGCAAAATCATCGCCAAACAACCGTTTCCAATAAATACGGGCAGCCATCCCTTCGCGGTTATCGCTATCACCACTTTTTACCTGCCGCGCTAAATGTGGCAACGGACAGTCATCTACATTTAATTTTTTAAGTACCCGGGCCTGGTTTTCGATTTTGGCGATTACCGTTTGTTTCCAAAGATTTTTTTTCAAAGGCTCCGAAGCAGCTACCTGCTGCCGGTAAACTTCGGTTTGCTGATGATGGCCTTCCATATTAAGCAACATCGATTGCGGATGATGTTTGCTGTTGCAAAAAATAACTGCCACATTATGATTCATTAATTCTTCGATTAACGGCATCGTTAAGCTGATTTGCATATTTTCAATCAGCATAAAACCAATATCTTCAACTGGCACCGTTTTGGTTTGTTGTTCTTCCTTTAGTTCAACAACTAATTGTTTGTTTTTAACCGACAAGCGGCTGGGTTTGGTAAAATATAAGGTTCGTTTTATCATATTAGTTCAAATTAAATTAATCAATTCATCCGATGACTCCAAGTCATCGGATGAATTTTACATACTCGCTTGCAACTGTTTTATTTACCAATGTTCCGTTCCGTATTCCGTCATAATCCTGTGCCGATGAAAACTCCCAGGCTGTTTCCCTTTTAACTAAACCGGCCTTTACCGGATTTTGATGGATGTATTCAAAACATACCTGTGGATATTGACGCTCGGGACAATCTACCTGAATCTGGGTTTTAAATTCGGTATCACATCTGTCCTAAATAATAAAAAAAGATAGCCAATTTAGAGCTCTTGTTTAAAGAGCCCTTATTTTTGTAATACTAACCAACTAAAATATAAATTGGCTATGAAAACAAATTTAACACTCTTTG
>JAYEKP010000183.1:0-10228 GCA_034661075.1 Bacteroidota bacterium | reverse complement strand
AATTTGTTTTCATAGCCAATTTATATTTTAGTTGGTTAGTACTACAAAAATAAGGGCTCTTTAAACAAGAGCTCTAAATTGGCTATCTTTTTTTATTATTTAGGACAGATGTGAAATAGTATATAAGTATTCATCAAAATCTATGCAATACTTACAGCTAAATTATGAAAAAGTTCGTATCGATGTATCTAAAACCAAAAATAATCGTATAAAAATGATAAATTTGTAGAATATAATATTAATTTACTTCAAAATACATAATCATGTCAAATTTTTTAGGTCGAATTATACAGGTAATAGGCCCTGTCGTTGATGTTAGTTTCGAAAATACCGGTTCAGAACTTCCTAATATTCACGATGCCCTTGAAATTAAAAGAGGCGACGGTTCTGTTTTAATTATTGAGTGCCAGCAGCACATTGGCGAAAATACAGTTCGTTGTATAGCCATGGACTCTACCGATGGTTTACAACGAGGAATGGATGTTAAAGCTACCGGAGCATCCATAAAAATTCCTGTTGGCGAGCAGGTGCGTGGCCGGTTAATTAATGTTATTGGAGAACCTATTGATGGCATAAGTAAATTAGATAAAACCGGAGGATACCAGATTCATAATAAACCGCCACAATATGTTGACTTGACGACAGAAAAGGAAGTTTTATATACCGGAATTAAGGTTATTGATTTAATTGAACCTTATTCTAAAGGCGGAAAAATTGGATTATTTGGCGGTGCTGGTGTTGGGAAAACCGTACTGATTATGGAAATGATTAATAATATTGCCAAAAAATATTCCGGGACCACTATTTTTGCAGGTGTTGGCGAGCGTACAAGAGAAGGCAATGATTTACTACGAGAGATGATTGAATCAGGCGTAATAAAATATGGAAAAGCATTTGAAGAAAGTATGAAAGCTGGAAGTTGGGATTTGACAAAAATTGATTACGAAGAGCTGAAAAAATCACAGGCTAGTCTTGTCTTCGGACAAATGAACGAGCCTCCCGGAGCAAGAGCAACCGTTGCATTAACAGGACTTACTCTAGCAGAATCTTTCCGTGATGGGGATAAAAAGTTGGGCAAAGGAAATGATATTCTGTTTTTTATTGATAATATTTTTCGCTTTACTCAAGCCGGATCTGAAGTATCAGCGTTATTAGGACGGATGCCTTCGGCTGTTGGATACCAACCTACGCTGGCAACAGAGATGGGAATGATGCAAGAGCGGATTACCTCTACCAAACATGGTTCTATTACTTCGGTTCAGGCGGTATATGTACCGGCTGATGACCTTACAGACCCTGCTCCGGCAACAACTTTCTCACACCTTGATGCAACCACTGTATTAAGCCGAAAAATTTCTGAGCTCGGCATTTATCCAGCGGTAGATCCTTTAGATTCAACTTCCCGAATTTTAACACCCGAAGTAATTGGCGATAAACATTATCAAACAGCTCAAAAAGTGAAAGAGATTTTACAACGTTATAAGGAGCTCCAGGATATTATTGCTATCCTTGGAATGGATGAACTGTCCGAAGAGGACAAAATTGTGGTTCATAGAGCTCGCAGGGTACAACGATTCTTATCTCAGCCTTTTCATGTGGCCGAAGCGTTTACCGGACTAAAAGGAGAGTTTGTTAATATTGAAGATACGATTAAAGGATTTAACATGATTCTTAATGGAGAGGTTGATAAATATCCCGAAGCAGCATTTCAACTGGTAGGAACAATTGACCAGGCCATTGAAAAAGGAGAAAAAATGCTTGCACAAACAAAGAAAAAACAATAACTTACAATTTGAAATAATTGATCATTATGCAATTGGAGATTATTACCCCCGACAAGAAAGTGTATTCTGGAAAAGTAAATGTTGTTCAGGTACCCGGAACAAAAGGGTTGTTTGAGATATTAGAATATCATGCTCCTATTATTTCTACGCTTGAAAAAGGGAGAGTAAAAATCGTGGAGGGATCGGCTGAATCTTTTTTTCACATAGACGGAGGTGTAATTGAAGTTAAAAATAATCGGGTGATTATTTTAGCAGAGTCCATCAAAGAGTAAGTTATTTATGAGGAATTTATTGTTTATTCTTTTTTTTGTATTTTGTTATAACTTTTTAAGTGCTCAGGAAAAAGTTTCTTTCCAGGCAGAAGATGGATTGCAGGTTACTGCAGACCTATATCAAGTAAATCCTAAAAGGCCATATGTTATTCTTCTTCATCAGGCAGGATATAGCCGGGGAGAATATAAAAATACCGCTCGTAAAATCGTTAAGTTTGGTTATAATTGTTTAGCGGTTGATTTACGTTCGGGAGGGGAGGTTAATTATATCCAAAATCATACCGCTTTAGTGGCTGTTCAAAAAGGGTATTCAACCGATTATTTAAGTTCTCTAAAAGATATTGAAGCATCTATAAAATGGGTAAAAAAACGAAACGAAAAACCCGTTGTTCTTTTTGGCAGCTCTTTTTCTGCTTCGTTAAGTTTATTGCTGGCGAAAGATAATCCCGATATTGATGCGGTTATTGCATTTAGCCCAGGAGAATTTTTTGAACCGGAAATCAATATAAAAGCCGAAATTAAAGATTTGGAAAAACCGATTTTTGTTGCCGCATCCAAAAGAGAAGAACCTTACATTAAAGAAATGTTTCGCTTTGTTCCTTCCACAAATAAAACGATATTTGCACCTGAAAAAGGCCCCGGAGAACATGGTTCCAAATCATTGTGGAATAGCAACCCTACAAGTAAAGAATACTGGCTTGCTTTAACCATGTTTTTTAGTAAAATACGTTAATTTACAATGCAAAAAATTCGTTTTTTAATTATCCGTTTTAGCTCTATTGGAGATATTGTATTAACAACACCTGTTGTACGATGTTTGAAAAATCAAGTTAAGAATGTTGAAATCCATTATCTTACAAAACCTCAATTTAGCAAAATCCTGGAAAGCAATCCTCATATAGATAAAGTTCATGTTTTAAAAGATTCTTTTGCTGAAACCATTCATGAATTGAAATATGAGCATTTTGACTATATTATTGATTTACACAAGAATCTTCGATCGTTCAGGGTAAAAAACAGATTAAAAATAATCTCTTTTTCTTTTCATAAGCTCAACAAAGAAAAATGGTTGATGGTAAATTTTAAAAAAAATAAATTGCCAGATATTCATATTGTCGATCGTTATTTAGAAATCCTTTCTATTTTTGATATTCAGAATGACCAACAAGGATTGGATTATTTTATTCCGAAGGAAGACGAGGTAGAATTAAAAACTATTTCTCCTGAATTATTGAGTGGATATGTTGGTGTTGTAGTAGGCGCCTATCATAATACCAAAAAGCTGCCTGCTGATAAAATTATATCTATCTGCAAAAAAATAAATAAACCGATTGTTTTGTTGGGTGGCCCTGATGACCAACAAGAGGCTGAAAATATAAAGAATGCTGTTGGCACTAATATATATAATACCTGTGGTAAATTTAATATCAATCAATCGGCTTATGTCGTTAAACAGGCGAACGTTATTTTAACCCCTGATACAGGTTTAATGCACATAGCCAGTGCTTTTAAGAAAAAGATCGTGTCGGTTTGGGGCAATACCATTCCGGAATTTGGAATGTATCCTTATTTGCCAGACCCCACATCGGAAATTGTGGAAATCAAAGGACTAAAATGTCGGCCATGTACCAAAATTGGTTTTTCGAAATGTCCTAAAAAACATTTTAAGTGTATTCTGGATTTGGATGATGATTATATTGCTCAACGAATTATAGAACTGTATTAGTAATTTGATCTTTTTCAAAGGTTCTAATTTTGAAAAAGATTAATATACAGAGTACTAAAAACTATACCTAAATCGTAAAAAGAGCAAGGTCATTTTATCGTATTGCCCGCCAAATTTTCCCTCAAACCTTTGTCCGTGAAGCAAAAATTCAAAATTATTGCTTGCCGAATAGGAGATAGAAGGCATGAGAAAATAACCACTTCCTAACGACGGGAAATACATTACTGCCAGCGTAGCATTTACTAACGGATGGATAGGATAACTCATCTGCCCAAACCAGGAAAACTTGCTATATGACATGGTTTTTACCGACATGGGCATAAAATACAGATCGTTAAAACTTTGAATGTTTAATTTGTTGAAATAACCATTGTAAATCCCTTCCAGTTGAACATATAGTGAGTTGTCAAACATATAGTTTAATCCTGCACTTACTAAAACCACTCCCGAGGTATCCGAAAAATTATCCTGTGGATGAAAATAACTGATTTCGCCGTTAAATCCTGCATTTTTTATATTCCCCGACCAGCCTGTACCCAGCACATAATCGGAGGTGTCTAAAACTCCTCCCATAAACTGCAAATCGTACCCCCATTTATTGAAACGGTATAATCCGGCAGCAGTTATGTTATGATTTTTATCCATTTTTACAGCTATTTCAGCAACCGAAGTAAAACTGGTATAGTATTGCAATCTTAATGCATCGCTTCCGGGCCGCTCTTCATAGTCGAAATCGAAAAAAGAGTAAACATTAAAAATATCATTGGGATTCCATGCAAACGATTGGCCCCAGTTGATACGCTGGCGGCCTAATTTAGCGACAAAACTATTTTTGTTATACTCAATATAAGCACGGTCTATCGATGTATTGAGTAAAAAAGATTTTTCCTCCACCAGGTTGGTTGTCAGAAAATCAAATAGTCCGTTATCTTGTTCAATCATATCAGCATATCCCGGGATCATTTTGTTTAAGTCGCCATAAATAAAACGGTTTCGCGCTTCCACAGCCAGCGTTAGGTTCTCGTTCATATACCATCTGAAATTGAGCCGGTTGTGAATTAGGTTATCCACCAACCATACCGAATCAACATCATTGAACATGGCGGTATTCATGTATTTTACATATCCATTCAATGTCATATTTTTAAAAAAGGATTCCTTTTCTTGTCCTTTTAAAATACTTGCAATAATCATTAATGATAAGATGGCAAAAATTTTTCTCATAAGCACTTTTTTTAGAAATAAGATTCAAGATACAGGTTTCAAGATATATTCCGTATAAGAATTTTGCATCTCCTATCCCGCATCCTATTTCCTTTTCTCATCCGAAACCACATGTCCGTCTTCGACCGTTATTATTCTATGGGCTTTTTTTACTACCCGCTGGTCGTGAGTAGAGAAAATGAATGTGATATTTTCTTCTTTATTCAGTTGTTCCATAATATCCAGCAAGGTCTCTGTTGATTTAGAGTCGAGGTTAGCCGTTGGTTCATCGGCTAACACAAATTTAGGTTTTGATGCCAGGGCCCTGGCCACAGCTACGCGTTGCTGCTGTCCGCCGGACAACCTGGACGACCGGCTGTTTACCCGTTCTTTTAAACCTACTGCCGATAAGAGTTCCATAGAACGCTCACTCCTCTCTTTTCGTTTTTTGCCCTGGAGCTCCATAATAAACTCCACATTTTCTTTGGCCGTTAAAACGGGGATCAGATTATAGGCCTGAAAAACAAATCCAATATTTTGAAGCCTAAAGTTAATCAACTCAGACGAACTAAGATTTCCAATATTGGTACCATTAACAATGATTTCTCCTTCAGTAGGCGTATCCAGTCCGCCAATTAAGTTAAGCAATGTTGTTTTTCCGGAACCCGAAGGGCCTACAATGGCTGCAAATTCACCCTCATCAAACGAAAGGTTGATGTTATCTACGGCTTTTACTTTAACTTCTGAGTCGTCGTATATTTTTACCAGCTTTTTTAATTCAACTATTTTCATGGCTATATATTTTATAATTTTTTAAATCATTTTGTTTATTAATGCTTACATTTCAATTCTTAATGCATCTGCGGGTTTAAGTTTTATGGTTTTTCTTGCAGGATAAATCGCTGCGATAACTCCTGTTATGATTACAAGAAAAGTAACAACAATTACCGCATCAAATCCTATTTCGGGATAAATCACTGCATCAAAACCGAGAGAGTTTAATCCTTCGGCCCATAATGAAAGGTCGAGGCCTGTTTTATTTGTAATAGTTGTTAGTATTACTGCCAGTACAATTCCCGCAATCCCTCCGGTAATCGATAGGTATACCGTTTCGAGGACGATCATGGTAAAGACCCGAATTTTATTCATCCCAATGGCCATTAACATGCCTATTTCTTTTATCCTTTCAAGGATTACCATTAACATGGTGTTTACAATGCCAAAGCCAAGGGCAAGCAATATAATGACAACAAAAATATACATCATCAGATTCATACTTTCATTCATCATTTTCATGTCAGGCATAATTTCTAACCACGACATGACCTCAAGGTTAGAGAATTCTGCTTTTAATTGGTCAGCAATTTTCTGCTCCATATTGTTTTCATTCAGCAGGATTGCCAGTTCGTGTCCGGCATTCTCATCTATCTTAATTAGGTTTTTTAAGTCTGAAGCCCTGACAAAAGCTTTCCTTTCATCGTATTCCGAATTGGCTGTTTGGTATATTCCTGTTATTCTAAATGCTCCACCTGTAAGGGTTCCGTCCATCTCAGTCAGCGTAACCACAACTTTTGAGCGGAGTTTTACTTTCAATTTATCGGCCAGTTTTTTGCCAATAACCAGTTGGTTTTTCTTTGTTTCTTCAAAATAGCTTCCTTCAATTAGCTTTTCGTGCAGATTGGTAACTTGTTGTTCGTTCTCAGGATTAATCCCAACCAACTGTACTCCGGACCCTGTTTCTGCAGACGAAATCATGCATGTTGACAAAACTCTTGCCGAAACTGCATCTACCTCAGGTTTTTTTTCTATAGACGATTGTAATTGATTAATATCAGGAATATTATCGTGTACATCGTTTGTTTCTATATATTCAGGTTGGTGAATCTGAATATGGGATATTTCGGTGTTGATTACAGTATTTACCCGTTGGTTTACCCATCCAAACATAAATGCAATGGTGTAAACACCGGCAAAAACACCCAGGGCAATGGCTGTAATAATAACCATGCTTCGGGTTTTGTTTCGCCATACATTGCGCCATGATACAGACCAAATCATAATTTCATTAGTTTTAAATTTTTAATTTAAGCTCTTAAAGCATTTGTTATCTTAAGGTTTTTAACCTTAAAAATTGGATATAATGATATTATCAGTGTAATGATAAAAATGGTTATTACCTGATTGATAAACACCGAGGGTGCCGTACCAAAAAAGAGATAGGGTTCAAAACCATATTGAAGGTATGTATCGGCAAGTTCGGCGGGGAGAGGGATTGGTTTCTTCACTAATATTAAAATAACCGGAATGCTTGCAATAAAGCCGGTAATAACTCCAATAATACCAATAAGTATCGTCTCATAGAAAAGAATGAGCGATAATTTTATTTTTTGCATCCCAACAGCAATCATAACCCCCAATTCCCTTCTTCGTTCGGCAACCATCATTATAATGGTTCCAAAAATACCAAAACCAATTACGATATATAAAATAGCTTTCATCACTACCGCTCCTGCTTTGTCACTTTCCAAAAACTGAACCATTTCAGGGTTTAGCTCCTGCCAGGTTAAAACAGTATGCTGCCCGTTTGTAATTTCATCGAGTTTTTTCTCTGCGCGGTGAACATCTGTGTATCCATCGGCCATTATCATAAGCGAAGAAACCTTTCCGTAAGCCGAATAAAACTCTTGCGCAGTGGAAATGTCCATAAATACGCCAATGTTATTAAGCTGTGGCGTGGCAAACTTTAAGATTCCTTTTACGGGATAAATTCCTGCGGCGGTAACGCCATGGTAACCCTGGCTGATTAAGACAAGGGTGTCGTTCACTTCCATCTCGAGGTGCTTGGCGATATTGTACGATAACAAAATGCCATTGTCTCCTTTTTCTAAAAAATGTCCTTTATGAATCCAGTTCTGCAGGTTTGATGTTTGTTTGTCTTTATCCGGCTCAAAGCCGATTACTGCACCTCCGCGCGTGTTAGGGCCCGATGACATTAATGCAAATGATTCCAATCGTTGTGAAACGCTGGTTACTTTATCAACAGAATGTATTTTATTCAACATTTCATCTGCTGGTGAGAAAGTGTTGTTGATCGACTTGTTTTCTTGGTATTCGGGATGTTGTACCTGCAAATATCCCGAAGATAATTTTACCATCATATCAATCATATTACCATAGGTTCCATCCTGCAAAGAGCTCATTATGGTAGAAATAAGCACACCAAAAAATATGGAAGCTACGGTAATGAGCGTTCTTCGTTTGTTCCTCCACAGGTTTCTCCATGCTATTTTTATTTTATTCATATCCTTATAATTTATGAATGAATATTAGCGTACTCTTTTCATATTTTGCTGCGAAAAGAAAGACTCGTTAATATCAATATTGAATTTTATATTGGTTATTATTACTACTGTTTTTTGATTATTCTTATCAGATGGAACAATCTCTATTTTGGTTGGGATTTTTCGGTTGTCCATCATTTTTACATCCGAAGCAAACTCTGTTTTTACCAAATCTCCGTATTCATCGTAATATTCCGATTTCATCATCATGTATTCCTCTTTGCTAATCCATCGTATCACCTTTCCCCATACTACTGCAGCATCTTCTTTAGGTGTCATTTCAATATTCCAGCACTTCCACCCATCAATAGTTTCCGAACCTATAATTTTATGTGTATAATCAACAACCATAGATGATTCTTTTAGTATATCATCATTCGTATAATCTGAACCCATCCATCCATCAGACATCATCGATGGAGGCAGTTTTATCATCCGGTTTATGGTGGGCATCCAGTTCCACATTTCCGTTTTGCGTTTTAAAAAGGTTTGTCCTTTTTCTTTAGGTGGCGATGTGATGAGAGTAAGTGCATAATCTCTACCCAGTGTCCAGCTTTTAAATTCGATGGTTCTTTCCCAGGTTGGGCGAATGACTTTCATCGTCATCTCGCTGTGGCTTGATTTTTCACCGTTCCATTTTTCATCAGCTTTTTTCACAATTTCAGTTGCATTTTGGGCTAATGACGGTGAAACTAGAAATAACATAAAAGTTATTAAATGGATTGTAATTAATTTTTGTCTTTTCATAACATTAACATTTTTTTGAATATATCGCTATTATTTTTTTTTCTACTGCATCTATTGGGTAACTTTTGGGATATGAAACATAACTTAATGCAACACCATCCAGTAAAGATTGAAAAAAACGAACCTCTGCCTGCGGGTTTTCATATCCATGATCTTTAAAATAGGATAAAAGAATGTTAAAAAAGGGTTCCATCAACTCCCAAAGTTCATTGTTAAATAAATTAAGCACAGGAGCTTGCATTATAAGAGAAAAGTATAATTTCCAGTAAGAAATATGTTCTTTAATTAGATGTAACGATTTTTGGATAAAATGAATGAGCTCATCCGTAGTTAAAACACCATCCTTATTGGGATCAAAAAACTGTATTAAATCATCAAAACCATGAAAAATTACTGCTTTAAGCAATTCTTCTTTACTATCGAAATAATTATACATTAATCCTTTAGAAATACCTGCTTTGTCAGCTATTTTACTTATTGATGTTGTGTGGTAACCTTCGGTTGAGAAAAGTTCTAAAGCGGCCTGCATGATTAACATTTTTTTTTCTTCTCTTATTTTTTCGAATTGTTTGGGTGTTCTTGGTGACATTATATGTTGATTTAATGAAATTTAATCAGGTTTTTTGAATGAACGGTTAGTCAAATATAAAATATTTTAATCTTATAAATCAAGTTTTTTAAGGTATTTTTTTTAACTTTATCTAATGGCTTAAAATAATTCGTTAATTTTCAATAAATTAATTCGATTGATTTATGAGCTTATGTAAAAGAATAATATTTTTTTGTTTTTTTATTTTGATTTTAACCAGGCCCTTGTTTGGAAATGAGGCTAATATTGAAAATAACTTTCATTTTCCTGATAGCATCTCCAATCAATCTAAGCAAATACAGATTGATTATTTATTTGATTCAGCAGAAAAGTTAGTAAGCATTGATTATACCCGATCGAACGAATTAATTTCTTTAGCTCGTGAATATGCCGACAGTTTAAATGATGAGTTACAGTTGAGCAAAGCGTTATTTTTACAAGGGAAACTGAATTATGCTCACGGAGATTTTTATGAAGCTGAAGAAATTTTCCAGCATCTTTTAGATTATCACCAAAATATACTGGCTAATAAAACTATAGCAGAAATTAAGCATGCGCTAGGATTA
>JAYEKP010000182.1:0-10307 GCA_034661075.1 Bacteroidota bacterium | reverse complement strand
TTTCACAAGTTATTGGCGCTTTATCAACATATAGTACAATAAGAATATTTCCTAATTCTGTTTCAATTTCTACTTCAACAGGCTTGTTATTATCTGTTTTACAGGATAATATTAAAAGAAAGCATCCTAAAAAAACAATATTTTTCATAAAGGTTAAGCATTTAATTTTATTGGTTAAAAATATAACATTCAAAAACAATATTCTATTTATTTATCTTTGTTTAACAAACAAAACGGGTATGCATAAAAAAGAACAACCAAATATTGTCATCGAGAAAGCCAGTGAAAACAATTTAAAAAATATTAGCTTAACGATTCCACATCATCAAATAACCTGTATTACCGGAGTTTCAGGGTCTGGGAAATCATCGTTAGTATATGATGTTATTTGTAAAGAAAGCCAGCGCCGGTATTTCGAATCTTTTTCCTCGTATGCCCGCCAGTTTTTAGGTAAAATAAGCCGCCCTGAGGTAGAACGAATCGAAGGATTAATGCCTGCTATTTCTATCGACCAAAAAACGGTAAGCCGAAATCCACAATCTACCGTTGGAACAATGAGCGAAATTTATGATTATCTACGTTTGCTGTTTGCCCGTTTAGGAAAAAAATCCAAACCTTTTCCCGAGATTAAATTGTCCAGAAGCTTGTTTTCATTTAACAGCCCGGAGGGCTATTGCCCACACTGTAAAGGATTGGGTGTTGAAGACCAAATTGACCCGGAATTATTAATTAAAGACCCAACAAAAAGCTTACGCGAGGGAGCCTTAAAAATCACTACACCATCAGGGTATACCATTTACTCTCAGGTTACCATCGATGTACTCGATAAGGTTTGCCGTTCCGAAGGCTTTCATGTGGATATTCCATGGAAAGATTTAACCAATGAACAAAAAAACATCATTCTTTACGGGAGTAATAAAATCAAAATCCCTTTTGGTAAACATACGCTCGAATCGCGTATGAAATGGAGCGGAATTACAGCCAAACCCCGCGAAGAAGGATATTACAAAGGGATATTACCCATTATGGAAAATATTTTGCGTGTAGACAGAAATCCAAATATTTTGCGATTTGCCAAAACCATAAAATGCAAGCAATGTAATGGTAAAAGGCTTAACGACAAAGCGATGTCGGTTACTTTTTATCAAAAAAATATTGCCGATTATAGCTCCTTATCGATATCTGCATTAAAAACAACTTTAGAAAATATTGCTTACAATAAAACCAATAAAGAGGTTTTTGAATCGATCAAAAATAAAATTATTGAACGTTGCCAGATTCTCGAAGAGCTTGGATTAGGGTATTTAACCTTAATGCGCGAATCAACCACCCTTTCAGGTGGAGAAGCACAAAGGATTAGATTAGCTACCCAAATGGGTAATGGATTAAGCGGAATATTATATATCCTGGATGAGCCTTCCATCGGATTACATCCCAAAGATAATGCGCGTATGATAAAAATTATGAAAAGGCTGCGTGATCAGGGCAACACCGTTTTGGTTGTTGAACACGATAAGGAAACCATGCTCAATGCCGACCGTATTATCGACATTGGCCCAAAAGCAGGAAAAAATGGAGGAGAAATTTTATTTGATACAGATTTGAATCACCTCGAAAAAATTGAGTGTCCAGAGAGTGAAACATTAAAACACTTAATTAAAAAATCAATAAAAAAGGCCCTCCCCAAAAAACCAGAAGAAAAATGGTTAACTGTTAAGGGAGCCAAGCTTTTTAACCTTAAAAATATCCATGTTACCTTTCGTTTACACGCATTGAACGTTGTTACCGGTGTCTCCGGAGCCGGAAAATCTACACTGGTTTTTGAAGTAGTTGGAAAATATTTTGAAAAAAAGCTTAACCATGAAAAAGTAGAAGATTTAGAAGTAAATGAGATGGTAACAGATACACCCATCCAAAAAATTATTGAAATCAATCAGACACCCATTGGACGAACACCCAGAAGCAATCCGGCAACGTATACCAAATTATTTGATTTAATTCGTAAATTATTTGCTTCGCTTCCCGAATCAAAAAACAAAAAATGGAAACAGGGACATTTCTCCTTTAACACTAAGGGTGGACGATGCGAAAACTGTCAGGGTGCCGGAGTTATACAAACCGGGATGCACTTTTTAGCCCATGTTGAAACCATTTGTGAAACCTGTCAGGGAAAACGCTACGACAATGAAACGCTGAAAATAAAATATAAAGGGAAAAATATAGCAGAAATCCTTGAGATGGAAATTTCAGATGCTTTAACTTTTTTTCAAGATGAACCAACCATTCATCATTATCTTCATATTATGAATGATTTAGGATTAGGATACCTCCCCCTTGGACAATCTGCAACCACGTTATCTGGTGGCGAAGCGCAACGATTAAAGTTAGCTGCTGAGCTGGTAAAACCTTCGAAAGACCATACCCTTTATATTTTCGACGAGCCCACCACCGGACTCCATGCTTACGATGTCTCCATCTTGTTAAAAGCGTTGCAAAACCTAACGCAAAATGGACATACGGTTATTGTTATCGAACACGACGAAGAAATAATTAGATATGCCGATCATATTGTTGACCTGGGCCCTGATGGAGGCGATTATGGGGGCGAAGTTATTTACTCCGGTAGTTTTAATGAATTATTACATTGTAAAAAATCATACACTGCACAAGCATTATTAAGTCCCAAAAAGCAGGAAAGAACAGAAGAAAAAAATAATATAGAACAAATCATTAAAAACCCTATAGAACTGAGAGGTGTTAAAACACATAACCTAAAAAACATTGATGTTAAAATCCCCAGAAATAAGCTTACAGTAATTACCGGAGTTAGTGGTAGCGGAAAATCATCATTGGCATTCGATACGCTATTCACCGAAGGGCAATTAAGGTTTACGGAAAGCTTTTCTACTTACGCTCGGAGTTTAATTCAACAAAAAAAGCGCCCTGACCTGATGGAAAGTTCAGGATTAACGCCAACAATTGCTATTGACAATAAATCAATAACACAAAATCCAAGGGCTACTGTTGGAACAATTACTGGTTTATACGATTTATATCGATTAATCTATGCAAGGATTTCAAAAGACGAAAAAGGGAATAAATGCCCCTTTCTTTCCAATCATTTTTCATTTAATCATCAAGCCGGGGCATGTCCTGTATGTAATGGTTTAGGAATTGAATTAACCTGCGATCCCGAACGATTAATATCCCGGCCGGAATTACCTTTAAAAGATGGAGCCATGAATAGTAGTAAAACCGGAAAGTTTTATGGGGATCCTTATGGCCAATATATGGCCATTTTAGATGCGGTTGGGAAAAAACATAATATTAATTTTTCAAAACCATGGAAAGATTTAAGTGATAAAGCCCAAAATATCGTTTTGTATGGTACCGGAAATGAAAAATATGAAATAGCGTGGAAATACAAACGAAAAAACAGGGAGGGCATTCATCGTTTTAAAGGAACGTGGTTAGGCCTTGTTCATTACATCAATGACGAATATATCCGAAAACACGATAAATCAGGTGGTGCTGATGTAGCCGCTTTAATGAAAGAAATAAAATGTCAGCATTGCAATGGCTCAAGGTTAAATCAGGAAACATTAAAATACAATATTGGGGATAAAAATATTGCCGATTTAGCTTCATTGGAAGCAGCTGAAGCCCTACACTTTTTTAAGAAAATAAATAATATTTTATCAGAGGCAGATCAACATATTAGTGCAGAAATAGTACGCTTATGTATGGAAAAATTAACAGCCATGAAAAATATTGGGTTAGGCTATTTAAGCATTCAACGAGGAACTACAACCTTATCCGGAGGTGAGGGAAGAAGATTAAGGCTTATTTCTCAAATTGGAGGCGAATTAACCGGAATAACTTATGTTTTGGATGAGCCTACCGTTGGATTACATTCAAAAGATACACATAACCTGATAAAATTATTACATCAACTTGCAGAAAACAACACCGTTGTGGTAGTAGAACACGATAAGAACATTATAAAATCGGCACATCATATTATTGAACTAGGCCCCAAAGCTGGTGATGAAGGCGGAAAATTGATGTGGCAAGGGGAATTGCAAAAATTTATTAATACGAATCATACGTTAACAGCAAAATACCTTCAAAATAAATATTCATTTGAACCTCAAAAATCAAATCTAAAATTAGATTTTAAGTTAAAGATAAAAGGAGCTAATGCTCACAATCTTAAGAATTTTGATTTAACCCTGCCCATTAATGGATTAACAGTTTTTTCAGGGGTTTCCGGAAGTGGAAAATCCAGCTTATTGTTTGATGTAATAGCTCAATCGGTTCATAAAAAAAGAGCCATAAATTGCAAAGATATCCATGGTTTTGAATCGTTTGATGCCATTCTTATCATGGATCAAACACCCATTGGGCAAAGTCCGTCAAGTACACCAGCAACATTTCTTGGTATATATGATGAAATAAGAGAACTTTTTGCATCAACAGAAGCAGCCAGAAAACAAAAACTAAAAAAAACACACTTTTCCTTTAATACAAAAGGTGGAAGATGCGAAAATTGTAAAGGGCAGGGTCAGGTAAAAATTGCTATGGATTTTCTTTCGGATGTTTGGGTTACTTGCCCAACATGCAATGGAAAAAGGTTCAATCAGAATATATTACAAATCCAATGGAATGGTTTTTCCATTACTGATATACTGGAATTGACAATACACAAGGCAGCCGAAATATTTGCTTCAGAAAAAAAACTAAGCATTTCATTCAACCTATTAAGCGATTTAGGACTAAACCACCTAAAGTTGGGACAGTCAGCAACGACACTCTCTGGAGGTGAAGCGCAACGCTTAAAACTAGCCAAAGAATTAATCAAACAAACCCATAAAAAATGCCTGTATTTACTGGATGAACCAACCACAGGCCTACATTTTTATGATGTAGAGAAACTTTTAAAAGTATTGTTACGTTTGCGTGACCAGGAGCATGCGCTTTATATTATTGAACATCATCCATGGTTTTATAAAATTGCCGATTATTTAATCGAACTTGGGCCAACAGGGGGTAATCAGGGAGGATATTTAGTAACAAAAGATATTGGATAAAATCGTTTAAACAAAAAAAACCCGGAAAAACCGGGTTCTTTATATTCAGTGAATTTCAGAAAGTTAATTATTGAACACTAATTTTTGCATCAATTACATCATTATCAATGGTAATTCTGAGGAAGTAAATTCCTTTTGCAAAATCAGAAACATTAATGTTATTATTTACATTTTCCAAGGTGTTATTATAAACAACTTTTCCTGTTACATCAATAATTTCAACCTTTTTGCTACCTGGCATTGTAAGGTTATTGATATTAATATAATCTGATGCAGGAACAGGATAAACCTTAATTCCATATTCATCTAACTTATTAATGCCGGTAACTTGATCCAGAACAACGTTCTTCACAAGATCAGAAGTGACATCAATGGTTCCATATTTACTTTCATACTGATCTTTAGAAACAAGATATACCAAACTCTCACCAGGTTCAACATTTTCGAAAATTGCCTTACCTTCGGTATCGGTAACTTTTGTTTCTGAGTTAAAGATCACTTCAGCATTAGCAAGTGCATCAGCACCATCTGTAACTGCAAAAGTAACCGTATAAGATTCTGTCATGGTTAACACAAGAGTCATTGGTTGAATAACATCAACCGTTCCCTCAAGTGTTTCATAACCTGTTTTTTCAGCAACATATGGAAGATCTGTTCCAATGGCTACACCATTAAAGAATGCCATACCTTCTGCATCCGTCATTTCTGTCATTCCTCCGAATTCAATAGATACATCTTCAATAAAATTGTCTCCAGATTTCACATAGAAAGTAATATCATGAGTTTCAATAGTATTGAATTCCCACATAACCTTTTCATTGTAAATATCATCTGCATTTTTAACTGATCGTGCAGGAATAGTAACCATATAGGTATCCTCATTGGTATCGAAGAAACGATCATGTTCCATAACTATAGTTTTATTATCATCCTGTAAGGTAGCGATAACATTAGATACAGGACCATTTGCTTCACTTTCTATCTTAATCGCTCCTAAATCATTAACCATTACTTCCTGATCAAAAACAACAGATATTGCAGCATCCAGCGCAACATCAACGGCTCCATCTTCAGGAGTTGTAGTTTCTGCTTCGGGTGCGGCCATAATCGTAGTAAATGTCCAGCTTACCTCATCGGTATTCATCACTCCGTCGGTATTGTAAATAATTCCGGCAGGAATGGTAACCGTATACAATGCATTGTTGTATTCCATATCATCATGGCTTACGGTAAAGCTCATCTGGTCACCATTCCATACAGTATTTAAATTCTGAACTGTATCTTCATTTTCACCCATAATGGTAATCAATGTATCCAGATCATAATCGGTATTCACTTTTTGATCGAAGCTGAAGATGATGTCCTGATCCAGGGCAACTTTTGTTGCTCCATCTGCTGGGATATTTTCAACAAGCTGTGGTGCCGCTTTGATGGACGTAAAGATCCACTGAATCTCAGCATTTGGTTGAGATGTTGCTACGGAAGTAACTGCTCCTGCAGGAATTGTAACAGTATACAATTCATTATTACCGGCAAAAGCATCGTGAGCGATATGTATGGTACTATCAGTTAAGGTTGCCACAACATTAGAAACGGTTCCTTCGTTCATTCCCTCGATGGTAACTCCGCTTAAGCCCACTTCTGTTACTTCAGTATTAAAACGAATAAGTACATCTGCATCTAATGCAACACCTGTTTCATTATTAGCCGGAGCTAACGAGTCGGCAACAGGTTGTCCTTCACTCATTAAATAAAATTCCCAGGTGATTTCACTATTGGTAACGCCATCTTCATTTTCTATAGCACCAGCCGGCATAGTTACGGTAATCGTATCTTCAAATATAGTAAAGTTATCGTGGCTAATAACTACTGTTTTGCCATCCGGGTTAACCATCGCATTAATTCCTGTAACAGCACCCTGCAACGATCCTTCCATGGTAATTCCTGCCAGGTTAGCATCGGTGATTTGCTGATTAAATACTACAGAAACATCTGCATCTAGAGCAACACCTTCTGCTTCATTTGCAGGAGAAAATACTTCAACTTCAGGCGCCGGCATAATAGTGGTAAAGGTCCATGTTATCTCTTCATTGAACCCGGCACCATTGGTAACGGTTCCGGCGGGAATAGTTACTGTATATTCCTCGGCATTTCCGGTAAAAGGATCGTGGTAAATGTTCACAGCAGGGAATCCAGGATCCAGTTCGGCAACCACATTCCCAACTTCACCTTCATTTTCACCCACAATGGTTATTCCGCTAAAGTCTGCGCTATCAATTGCCTGATCAAACAAGACTCTAACAAAAGCATCCAACGCTACTCCTGTTTCTCCATCTTCAGGAACAACGATCTCCGGTTGTGGCGCAGCAAGGAATGGGCCGGTAACATTATCAATAAAAATAAAGGAATAATACATTCCATAATAATAGAAGTCACTGGTTGCTGAAAAAGCAATATAGTAATCCCCGGCAGGAATCTCAAGATCCATCGAGTATTTCTGATAGGCATCTCCCGTTTCGGCAAAATCAATCTGCGGGCCAAAGGCTTCCCAATCTTCGCCATCTACCGAATACATCAGTTGCAATTTAGACGATCCATAACCCACTTCATTGTTTAAACCTCCTGCATAGAAAGATATCTCAGGAATGGTACCGTCAATATGAACTCTTGGGGTGATCATCTTATATTCCGGACTATAAAAATCATGTGAAATTTCAGCATGATAAGTCCCAGCATAAGGTTGATAACTATCTACGATCCAGTTACCTTCGGCAACCCAGCCCATCGCAAAATCACCTTCTTCGTAATCTTCGAACAGTTGTCCGGGTTCATAAATATCAATACTTACCGATGCGGTATCGTTCGCTGTGTTAATATCTTCTTTACCATTGGGTTCTGAGGTATATGCAACAATTTTATATCCTCCATATTCGCTAAAGGTATTACTTCCTACAGCAATAGTATCGGTTACACCCTGAGGTAGTTCTCCTGTCCATGATTCCGTAGATACCAGGTTAAAGTCTCCTTCGGTTTCTATTCCCCAATTGATATCAACAGACGTTAAGGTATCGGCTCCATAATTTTTAAGCACAACCTCTACATCAATATCTCCGGCTTCGTAAGCACCACTTTCCGGTGTAAATATTTTACTTATTCCGGCATCATCTGCTGGTGGAACATTCATATAGGCAATACTATCCAAAGCCATTTGGTATCCATCGTTATACTCAAAAACAAAACCAAACCTTACGGTTTCTCCCAAATAATCCATTAAATCAATATCCACAACCGATTCATATACGTTATTGTGGCTTTCATCGTCCGTATTCCACGACAACAGATTTTCCCAGGTTCCATCGACCTCAATTTGTACATGAAAATAGGTAAACCATCCATCTGCACTAGAAGAAGTAAACCAAGTCATAAAAGACAAGAAAGCAGTATCGGTAGGCAGTTCTACTTCTTTAGACACCAACCAGTGCATTGAATTTCCTGACTGTCCGGCAGAATATCCTATGGCTGCTGACTGTTCACCTTCATAAATATACTCACCACCATTTCCACTAAAACTTGCAGGTGTACAAACAAACCAGGTATTGTCACCTGATACAAAATCGGTAGGAGTCCAGTTGGTTCCGGATAAATCAGAAGAAGAAGCCGTTTCCCAACCTCCAGGCCAGGTTTCGGTAACATCTTCAAAGCCTTCGACCTCTAAAACGCCGTCTTTGCTTTGAATATCTTTATTTTCAAAAACAACTGTTTTTTGTTTATTGAAATGATCTACCTCCTTGTAGTTCCGGCCTTCGGGCACAACCCTGTTTTGAGCAAATGCCGAGCCAACCATAAACAAGGAAACTAAAAATAATGTAATTGTTTTTCGCATAGCTATTTATTTTTTAAATGTTATCATTTTAGGTTTTAAATTCCGGCCGCAAATTTGCGGCCGGAATAATAAAATCAATTATTTTAGAATGATTTTACTGTTATATGTATCCTCACCTCTGGTTAACTGAATAATATAAATACCTGAAGATTGATCAGAAATATTTATGGTATTTATACTGTTGTAAAGTGTTTTATTCACCACAAATCGGCCTGCAACATCCATAATCATAAGTTGCATCTCTTCATTTGTTTCATTGTTAATGTAAAATACACCATTGGAAGGATTAGGATAAATAGTAATACCTTGCTTAGCTAAATCGTTAATTCCTGTTGAAAGATCTAACACAATATTCTTTGTAATATTGGCATCCACAATTTCCAGGGTACCCGTTTTATCATTGTATCCATCTTTCATTACAATATAAGGTTTCACTCCTGGTTCAACCTCTATAAATTCAGCCGCACCATCAGCATCTGTATCCACAGCTTCTCCTTCAAAGTGAACGGTTGCCCCTTCAATCGGATCAGCACCGTCGGTAACATTAAAGGTAACTGTATAAGCCGATTCAAGATCGATTGCTACAGTTGCTATTCCAGAAACATTTAGTGTTCCGGTTACGGTTTTGTAACCACTCTTGGCAACAGAATACTCATAAGGACCACCTTTATATACTGCTTCTATAACAGCTACGCCGGAAGCATCAGTAGTAGCTTCCTTGTTAAATAGCGTAACGGTAGCATCTTCAACAGGTGTATTTCCTTCCTTCACTAAGAACGTAATATCATAGGTATAAACAGGCTGGAATGCCCAGTATAATTCTGGATTATATACTCCATCGGAGTTCATTACCGTACTTGCAGGGATGGTTACTGTAATTGAATCTTCATTTACAGCAAAGAAATCATCATGTGCAATATTTATGGTTTTATTATCGTCTGCAATGGTAGCCACAATATTCGCCACATTACCCATTGCCTCACTTTCGATGGTAATCACACCCAGGTCATTTTCTGTGATTTCCTGATCGAATGTAATGGATACCTCAGCATCCAGCGGAACATCAACAGCATTTGGTTCGGGTGTACCCGCAACCGGTAAAGGCATAGCCTTAATGGTTGTAAATGTCCAGCTTACCTCATCGGTATTCATCACTCCGTCAGCGTTATAAACCACCTCGGCAGGAATGGTAACGGTATACAATGCGTTGTTGTATTCCATATCATCATGGCTTACGGTAAAGCTCATCTGGTCACCATTCCATACAGTATTTAAATTCTGAACTGTATCTTCATTTTCACCCATAATGGTAATCAATGTATCCAGATCATAAT
>JAYEKP010000181.1:0-2017 GCA_034661075.1 Bacteroidota bacterium | reverse complement strand
AATATTGAACAAAAACATCGTATTACCCTTTTTGGCAATGCCGGATGCGCCCTAACCTGCCCTAACCGCATTTGTTATGAATATATTTCAAAACGAAATAAATTTTTAGGCAAAAGCAAGCTTATCCCGCGATACATTTATCATTATATCTACTTTTATATAAACCAAAAATGGTGCATGCACAAAATAAAACCACGAAAATTACATGGCATCATTGATTTCGACCTGGACGAATTTTATGCCATGGGATTCCGGCGATTTAAAATGCTCCGTGAGCATAAAGGGCGTAAGACCGGTTATTAAAATCATCAGTTAAATATTTATATATATCTAAATTCTTGAAACATTCGTCAAAAAAAAGAAACCTTTATTCTTTTTTTAAGTATTGCTATACAATACAAACATAAATTTTAAAATTTTACGATATGTCTAAAGAACTAATTATTGCAGCATTACCTTTAATTTTTGGAATACCAGCAGCCATATTAGCCATCCGGTATTTTTTTAAGGGGTCTATATTATTTAAAATTACAATTTATTGGGTAATAACCGTACTTACCATTGATGTTCTAGCAAACTTAAACTGCCTATATCCTAACATCTTTTCTAAATTTATTGTTATAGGTTTCGGGATTCCTTTCGTTCTATACTTCTTCTATAGAGTAACTCAAGAATTAAGAAAACCATTGGATAAATCCATTACTTTGCTCGAAAGATTAACGGAAGGAAATTTAAATATAGAAATAGATAAAAAACTACTGAATAAAAATGACGAGTTGGGTAGAATAACAAGAAGCATTCAAAAATTATCCTCTAAATTAAAAGAAGTAATTCAGGGAATCTCTGATGCCGCAGTAGAAATTGAATCTTCTGGAGAGCAACTCAATTCGAGTTCATTACAATTATCTAATTCAACCAATCAACAAGCCTCTTCGCTAGAAGAAATTTCATCTACCATGGAAGAAATTGTTTCAAGTATTCAGCAAAATGCTGATAATTCCAAACAAACAGAAGGAATTGCTATAAATACCAACAAAAGTTTGGAAGAAGGGACCAACTCAACCAATATTGCATTGGACTCGATGAAAGAAATTGCTGAAAAAATTACCATTATTAATGATATTGCATTTCAGACCAATTTGTTAGCTTTAAATGCAGCTATAGAAGCTGCACGCGCAGGCGAACATGGAAAAGGTTTTGCGGTTGTGGCAACCGAAGTTAAACAATTAGCAGAACGTAGTCGTAATGCTGCAAATGAAATAATGGACGTTATTTATAAAGGCTCTGATGTTTCTGAGAAAGCCAGAGAGTTAATGAATAAGAATTTGCCTGAAATGCAGAAAACCTCTCAGTTAATACAGGAAATTACTGCAGCCAGCCTGGAACAAAAATCCGGTTCAGAACAGGTAAACGAATCAGTTCAGCAGTTAAATAATATTACACAGGAGAATGCTTCATCGGCAGAAGAGGTTGCTTCGAGTGCCGAGGAACTGACCGCAAAATCGAAAGCACTTAATGACTTAATCTCATTTTTTAAACTTTAAATAGTTAATAATTAGTGATATGAAACACATCCTATTTGTCTTGATTGCTCTTTGGGCACTTTCATGCAATTCTGTTACAGAAAGAAAAAATAGACAAACTACTTTAACTTCTTACGATTCATTGTTAGCTAAACAATATGGTGCTGACGATTACGGAATGAAACAATATGTAGTGGCCTTTTTAAAACGAGGACCTAACCGGAATATGAATTCGGTAGAAGCTGAGAGGTTACAAAAAGCACATCTAAAAAATATTACTCGCCTTGGAAAAGAAGGTAAGCTCATACTTGCCGGCCCTTTTTTAGATAATAGTGATATTCGTGGAATATATATTTTTAATGTAAAAAGTCATAGCTGTCCTAAATATTTTTAAAATTAAAAAATACAAACGTAATTACAGGTATTTTGGACAGATTTTTACTATTATTAAAAACGAATCCCCCCATTTAAATAAAATCCCTTGTTTATATTTG
>JAYEKP010000180.1:0-42365 GCA_034661075.1 Bacteroidota bacterium | reverse complement strand
CATATAGAGCTTGAAATTAAAGATAAAAACAAAAAAATTAATGAAAGTATAAATTACGCTCAACGTATACAATCATCTATATTGCCAAACACAGCCATAATACAGGAATATTTGCCCAAATCATTTATTTTTTATAACCCAAGAGATGTGGTAAGTGGCGATTTTCCCTGGTTTTTTAAAAAAGAAGATATTTTATATATTGCTGCTGTTGATTGTACAGGTCATGGAGTACCAGGAGCACTATTATCGTTTATCGGATATTTCCAATTAAACAATATTGTCGACCATGACGTTAATTATAAAGCCGGCCAAATTTTAGATAAATTACACTACGGTGTACGAAACACCTTAAAACAAGACCGAATTGATGCGGATGCCCGCGACGGAATGGATATTGCTCTTTGTCGTATTGATCTTAAGCAAAAAGAATTACAATATGCCGGTGCTCACAGGCCATTATATCTTTTAAGAAATGGCGAATTACATGAGTTTAAAGGAAACAGAAAAGCAATTGGTGGAATTCCACATAAAAAGAAACCCGAAAAAGATTTTATTAATCATGTAATTGAAATAAAAAAAGGAGATAAAATTTTTATATTTTCTGATGGAATGCCCGATCAGATCGGCGGTCCGGAAGGCAGAAAATATATGCCGAAACGAATAAGAGAAAATATCGTAGAAAATAAAGATCTATCCATGCAACAATATTCCAATTTGTTTGCCACCGACTTTAAGAAATGGAAAGGAGATAACAAACAAATTGACGATGTATTGTTAATTGGAATTGAATTTTAATTTTTTATTAACTTTAATAAATATTAATTTTACAACCTATGGACAAAAGTAATGTTAAAGGCTTTCTGGAGTTTGTTTATGACTTTTACAGGTCTATGAAAGCACACGAAATTACTTTGGTATACGAAGGTGAAATTACACACCAGATTACCAAAGCATTCACATCGCTGACAGAATCAAATATGGCTAAAGAATCAGAAGCAAATTCTGTTCAGAAAAAAGTGTTCCATGTTATGGTTGAATGTCTGCAAAATATTAGTAAACATGCCGATACATTTGGCTCAGATGACTTTCTTTTTGCAGGACGAGGAATATTTATGGTAAGTAAAGGAAAAAAAGATTATCATGTTACTACCGGTAATGTGATAGAAAATGATAAAATCGAAGAACTTACCGAAATGCTCAACCATATCAATAGCTTAGACAAAGAAGGGCTTAAACAACTCTATAAAAGCCAGATGAAAGAAGGAAGACTCTCCGAAAAAGGTGGAGCTGGACTGGGATTTATTGATATTGCCCGTAAAACAGGAAACAAATTAGAATTCCACTTTTTACCTATTGACGAAGAAAGTTCTTTTTTCCTATTAACATCATCAGTTTCTAGAAACGCATAATAAACAATAACCATGGAAGTAATTAAGATCAAAAGTACCGACGATACTCCAAACATTATTCTTGATAAAGAAAATGGGATATTTGAAATTTCAGGCAGATCACTTCCTGAAGATGTTACCACTTTTTATGAGCCTATTCTTAACTGGCTCGATGACTATCAGGAAGAGGCCAATTCAAAAACCGTTTTTGCTTTTAAATTAATGTATTTCAACACAGCATCATCAAAACTTATCCTTGACATTTTGATGAAACTGGAAGAGATGCATGAAAATGGAAAAGAAGTATTGATCAAATGGTACTATCCAGAAGATGACGAGGATATGGAAGAAGCCGGTGAAGAATATGCCGATATCGTTGACGTGCCATTCGAACAAGTAGGTTACACATTATAAAAAATACTTTTTCATCCTTGATGATTAAATTATGAGTGAAGAGATTTTAAAAGCCCTAATGCAGTTGTTTGCAATTATTGCAAAACAGGACGAAGGTGTAGAATCCAACGAACGGGAATTTGTAAAAAACTTCCTCACACAACAAATTAATGATGAAGTAGTACCTGAATATTTAGCGCTTTTTGACGAAAAAGCCGGGCTTACCGACGAAAAAGCGGAAAGATCGGAAAACGAAAAAGTCAAACTTACATCGGTAAAAGATTCGGTACGAATACTCGGACTTTGTAAAAAAATTAATAAAACACTTACCCAAAAACAAAAGGTAATTGTATTGGTTCGTTTATTTGAGTTAGTGAATGCCGACCGAAAATTTTCCGAACAACGAATGGCAATCATCAATACTGTTGCCGAAGTATTTAAACTTACAAAAGAAGAATTCTTAAGTATTGAAAGTTTTGTTATTAATAACGATATCCATGAGCTGGATAATTCCAGTAATCTTATTATTAATGACAAAGAAGATCAATGCAAAAATGCAAAACATGTAAAAGTTGAAGCCCTTGATGGAAATATTTTTATCCTGCAAGTAAAAAGTGTAGATCTTTACTTTTTGCGGTACAATGGAAATGAAGATATTTTCTTAAATGGATTGCCTGTAAATAATAAACGAATTTATCTTTTTACCAATGGAGGAACCATAAAGCTTCCCAAGGGTAAACCCATTTACTATAGTGATATCGTTGCCCATTATTTGGCAGACAGTACATCAATCAAAATTTCTTATACCGCCAATAATATCAACTATGTTTTCCCTTCCGGGGATGTTGGTTTACGAAATATCAACTTCTCTGAAGATCAGGGAAAACTTATTGGTCTTATGGGTGCCAGTGGTGCCGGAAAAACAACACTCTTAAACGTGTTAGCCGGGTTAAATAAACCCACTTCCGGACAAATTTTAATTAATGGTATCGATCTTCATGACGAAAATGAAGAACTCGAAGGCGTGATTGGATACATTCCTCAAGACGATTTGTTAATTGAAGAACTAACTGTTTTTCAAAATCTTTATTATAATGCCAAATTGTGTTTCAACGATAAATCGGAAGACGAAATTATTGATCTGGTTAATAAAACTTTAAACAACCTGGGCCTTTACGATCGAAAAGATTTAAAAGTAGGAACACCATTAAACAAAATGATTAGCGGCGGACAGCGCAAAAGATTAAATATTGCCCTCGAGCTAATCAGAGAACCATCCATCCTTTTTGTTGACGAGCCAACTTCCGGACTTTCATCGCGCGACTCTGAAAATGTTATGGACTTATTACGCGAGTTAGCCCTGAAAGGAAAACTTATTTTTGTGGTTATCCATCAGCCATCATCAGATATTTATAAAATGTTTGATAATATGATGATTCTCGATACAGGAGGCTATATGATATATTATGGAAATCCTGTTGAAGGCGTAATGTATTTTAAACGGCTCGATGCACAAATTAATAGCGATGTGGGCGAATGCCCTACCTGCGGTAATGTTAATCCCGAACTTATCTTTAACATTATTGAAGCAAAGGTGGTGGATGAATATGGCCGTTATACTCCAAAAAGAAAAATATCTCCACAAAAATGGGAAAAAAACTTTAAAGAAAACATAAAATTAAGAGAAGTAGAACCCGTTGATGTTTCACCTCCATCAAACTTAAGTATTCCCTCGTGGATTAAGCAGCTTAAAATTTATACTATACGAGATTTCCTGTCGAAAATAAGTAATAAACAATATATTGCGCTTAATTTATTGGAAGCCCCTATTTTAGGATTTATACTATCTTATATCATTCGGTATATCGCCGACTCTACTTCTGATATTTATATTTTCCGCGAAAATGAAAATATTCCCATCTACATTTTTATGGCCTTAATTGTTGCTCTATTTCTAGGGCTTACCGTTAGTGCCGAAGAAATTTTTCGAGACCGGAAGATTTTAAAAAGAGAAGCGTTTCTAAACCTTAGTAAATCAAGCTATTTGATATCTAAAATATTTATTTTATTTACCATCTCAGCTATACAATCCATTTTATTTATTCTTATTGCGAATAATATTCTGGGCATTAAAGACATGACTTTCGAATATTGGTTTGCCCTGTTCACTACAGCAGCATTTGCCAATATGATGGGATTAAATGTGTCTGCTTCATTTAACTCGGCGGTTACCATTTATATTTTAATCCCGCTATTAATGATTCCAATGATGATCTTAAGCGGCGCCATGTTTCCTTTCGATAAGTTAAACAGAAGCATCAGTAGTGTTAAAAAAGTTCCCTTAATTGCTGAAATAATGCCCACCAAATGGTCGTACGAAGCATTAATGGTAAACCAATTTAAAAATAATGAGTTTGAAAAAAACTTTTTTGAGATTGAAAAGCGCGAAAGTAATGCCGATTTCAAGCAAGTTTATTATATCCCCGAATTGGAAAAACGATTAGAGTTTATTGAAGATAACTGGTATAAATTCGAAGAAGATGCAGAGATAAAAAAAGAAATCGCAGATAATTTAAAATTATTAAAAAACGAAATTGAAAAAGAAAAAGTACGAACCGGACTTGAATTTGCATCGCTACATCAACTCGATACAGCATTATTTAATGAAATAATATTAAATAAAACACAAAATTATTTAGAAAAGCTCAACTCGTTTTATAGCATGCAATTTCAGAAAGCAAATAACGAAAAAGAAAATATTATCCGTTATTTGCTCAATACCAATCCCGACTTATATCGGAACAAACGCAATGCATATCATAACGAAAGTGTAGCCGATCAGGTGAAAAAAGTTTTTAAAAAAAATAAAATCCTTGAATATAACTATGAATTGATCCAACAAGTTGATCCAATATATAAAGATCCGGATGTGGAAGGTTTTCTCAATTTTAGATCCCATTTTTTTGCACCACGAAAATATTTTGCGGGCAAATTTTTTGATACGTATTGGTTTAACTTATCATTTGTATGGTTTTTAACAGCATTTCTTTATCTAACATTATATTATGATGTGTTAAAAAAATTACTTGAACTCCCTGAAAAAATTAAGTTTAAAAAATAAACTTTCGGGATTTAGATTATTTTTATATCTTTATGAGATATGTTAAATTTGCATTACAAAGAATTTCAACAGAAAGGATTATGAGCAAATACTTAATTTATATACTTATACCGTTATTTCTTTTTTCTGCTTGCAAATCAGATAAGCAAAAAGAAAGTGATTTTTCACAAGAATTTGAAATCCCTGATTCAGTGATATACGATGGCAATCTCGAAATTTCGGAGCAAGCCATGGAAGAAATCGTACAAAATATTTCATCGCCGGTCGAAATTGCAGCCTTAATAAAAAGCCTGGGAGTTCCATACTCAAATGACTATCTCGCTACTACGGATTATGTGGATAGTTATAATACAAGCTACAAAATGGCCCTGGGGTTAGGAATCTATGGAGCGGATCTGGGATATCAAAATATGTATAATAAAACCGGCTCGGTGTTGGATTATATTTCAGCCATTAAAACCCTTGCCGACGGTATTCGTGTTGGACAATTTTTTGACTTTACAACGCTAAAACGATTAGTTACTAACAACCAGAATCTTGACTCGTTAATGTATATTTCGGTACAGAATTTTAACCAAATGGACCGATATTTGCGTGAAAATAACCGGGGAAATTTGAGTTCTTTAATCGTTGCTGGGATTTGGATAGAAAGTATGTATCTTTTAGGAGGTGTGGTAAAAGAATCTCCCAGTGCTGAAATCGCGGAAAAGATTGGAGAACAAAAAATAATTTTAAGTAATTTGATGTTGCTCTTAAATAATTACGATCGTGATCCTAAATTTAAAGATCTTATTAATGATTTAAACGAAATACAAACTATTTATAGAGATGTAACCATTACTTATGAAAAAGGAGATCCTGAGGCAGTTGAAGAAGACGGAATGCTTGTTATTAAACAAAATGACAAACAGTTCATTGAAATATCCAATGAAACCATGATGCAAATTATTGATAAAACTGCCGAAATACGTAATAAAATAATACACTTGTAAATATGAAAAAGATATCTGCAATATTTATCTTCCTTGCTATTTTTGTTTTAGGAAATTTATATACAGCAAAGGCCCAATCGGGACAAGAACTGGTTGATATTTGCAGTATGATTGCCGGAGAAGAAGCAACTTACTTAAAAGATTTTCAGGTTAAACTCGATGCGGCAAAACCCGGAGAAGAACCTCCAACCTCAAGGTTTTCCGTTGTATTAAGCAAAGATACACAATATCGTTTTACGATATGTAATTCAAAAGATTATTCTGGACAAGCTATTATGCAACTTTTTGATAACAACCGACTACTAGGATCAAATTTAGTTGTTGCTACAGGAAAAACTTATCCATCCTTTGATTTTAAATGTACTTCTACCGGGGTATATCATATTTTTGTTACCTTTAAAGAAGGGGAACAAGGATTAGCTGTTACAATGCTTTCTTTTGTGAAGAAATTATAATCTTAACAATAAATATTTTTAGAGTAATAGCCTATAATTTTATATATGATGGGCTATTATTTGTATATATACAATCGAACTTACCATAAATAATAGGAGTAAATTCAAAACCCAGTTTTTACGTACGGAATAAAAATACTCTGTAAGCAAAAATGAAACAGGGATACCAATAAAATATATTATTTCATAACTAACGTTTTCAAAAAATATAAATAGTAAAACGCCAATTAAGAATAGCCACCAGTTAATTTCAAAATATTTCCAGTCTCTAATTTTCTTCTTATGAAAATTGGCTATTACCATAAAGCTTGCAAAAACCATACATACAAATAGCAAAGCATAAAAAATATAATATGCATAATGCATAGATTCGAATGTACGTAGAATGTTTAAATGATTAAAAAAGGATGCTGCTAACGCTTCAAGTTTTACAACATCAAGAAAAACATAGTAATACGTAAATACAAAAAAATAAGGAGTTAAAAAACCTAATAAACTAACCATCCATTCACGCCCAACAAAAGGGCGTAAAATAGTTAAAGCGATCCAAACCACGATAAAAAAAACAGCAAATGGCGGCCAGAACATACTGGCAACAGATATAAAAAATCCCGCCATATACAATCGATTTAATGCATAATCCCTGCGATAAATATCATAAATAAAATGGGTAGCAATAAACATAAATAATGTCCCAGGAAGTGCCGGATTAATTCGCTGTAACGGGACAAAACTCCCGGCAATTAAAATATAAAAAAAAGCAGGCAAAAAGGTTCTGTAATTAATAAGGATATATTTTCGATTAAACTGTACCAGCAAAAATGCCTGGATGAGCAATAGAAGCAAAGTAATGAATAGTGAAGCAAAAGAATTATAGGTTATAAATTGAGTAATCCATTTATAAAACAATACCGGATATTGGTCAAAAGAAAATAAATCAACGGCAGGATTCAAAAAGTTTCCAATCCATATGCCAATGGCTGATATAACAATAAAAAAGATAACAAAAGGCCTGTTGCTTTTTAAAATTTTTATCATACATTTTATTTTAAATCTAATCCAATATCCTTACGATAATATTTTTTCTGGAAATTAATTTTTTCAGCATTCGTATAGCTTAGCTCCAGGGCATCAAAAATGTTCTCTCCAAAAGAAGTTACAGCCATTACTCGTCCTCCATTAGTAACAAGCGTTTTATCTTTCAGGGTTGTTCCGGCATGAAAGATAATGGAATCATTTACCTTATCAAAAGATTGTATTTTCTTGCCTTTTTCATATTTCCCGGGATATCCTCCGGATACAAGCATTACCGTGGCTGTAGCCTTCTCCTCCATTTCAAAAGAAGCATCTTTTAAAGTTTGATCTGCAACATGCTTAAACAGGGTTAATAAATCTGTTTTAATACGCGGAATAACAACTTCGGCTTCAGGGTCGCCCATCCTCACATTATACTCAATGACATAAGGTTCTCCGTCAACATTCATCAAGCCGAAGAAAATAAATCCTTTATACTCAATTTTCTCTTGTTGCAGCCCATAAAGGGTGGGTTGAATAATGGTCTTTTCCACCTTATCCATAAATTGCTTATCAGCGAAAGGTACGGGAGATACAGCGCCCATACCACCCGTGTTTAATCCGGTATCTCCTTCTCCAATCCGTTTGTAATCTTTGGCTTCGGGTAAAATTTTATAGGATACTCCATCCGTAAGAATAAAAACGGACAGCTCTATTCCTGAAAGAAACTCTTCAATAACCACCGTTTGGCTTGCTGCTCCAAACTGGCCTTTTAGCATATTTTCCAACGCCACTTTAGCCTCATCCATATCTTCCAGAATCAACACTCCCTTTCCTGCTGCCAACCCATCCGCTTTAAGGACATATGGAGGGTTTAACGATTCTAAAAATCGTTTTCCTTCGGCGATGGTTTCCCGTGTAAATGAATGATACATCGCAGTGGGAATATTGTATTTCTGCATAAAAAATTTGGCAAAATCTTTACTACCCTCTAGCACAGCTCCTGCTTTAACAGGGCCTATAACCGGAATATCTTTTAAGTCCGAATCGGAAAGGAAAAAATCATGAAACCCATCCACTAAAGGTTGTTCAGGTCCAACGACAACCATATCAATATGGTTCTTTAAAACAAATTTTTTTACCGCATTAAAATTTTGGATGGCTAAAGTAACATTTTCTCCTACGTTCATTGTACCTGCATTGCCAGGTGCAATAAACAGTTTTTTTAATTGATTACTTTGTTTAATTTTCCATGCCAGGGCATGCTCTCTTCCTCCGGATCCGATAAGAAGTACATTCATAAAATAAAAATTTTTAGGCCATGATTATTTAAGTGTAAACATATAAAATCTTATCAATTATCTGATAAACTTTTTTAAAAAAAATAAAGCTCCTGAAATCAGGAGCTTTACTAAAAATCAAACTATCAACATTTTATTGGAAAATTACTTTTTCCTGGTAGTAGAAACCTTCCGTACTAATTTTAATAAAATAAATGCCTTTGGCATAATTCGACAAATTCAATTCTTTTTTCAATTTTCCGTTGGTTGGTATTATATCTTTAAATATCCGCTGGCCGGTAATATTTAATATTTCAATGGTATACGTTTCCGCTTGCTGAGCATCTATCTCTACAGTTATATTTGCCGAAGTGGGGTTAGGATACAACGTAATATTTTCGGCTAAACTCAGGCTGTTGATTGCATCGGGAAAACTTACCGTAAGATTGGTTGTAACCGGCCCACAGCTATTATCATCCGTAATTTCTATCGTATAATCGTCGGGACTTAAATTTTCAAACACACCGGTTACATTTACCTCATCTCCGGGTGTTAAGGTATATGATAAGGTTCCTGTTCCACCCGATGCTTCAATGGTAATGGAACCATCGGTTGCTGTTTCTGACGTTGCATCCACAACATCTTCAGAAACAATGGTTATTGCTTCGGGTTCATTTACCGTAGCCGAAAGGGTCGCTTCACAACCATTGTCATCAATCACTGTTAGTTGATAAGTCCCCGCACCTACAGCACTTTGATCCTCTGCATCCGTAACTAAGCCGAAACCATCATCTGTAGCCCAGGCATAGATATATGGAGGTGTTCCTCCGGAAGCCGAAATATCAATATTCCCATCATCAACACCATGACACAGAGCATCATTTATGTCTGTTATTTCAACGGTAAGCGATGTTTCCGGTTCGGTAATCTCCACACTATCTTCGTACATGCAATTATGAGCATCTGTAGCAGTAAAAGAGTATGTTCCGGGAGTTAATCCCGATTGATCTTTTTGGGTAGGAACCAATCCCGACCCATCATCGGTAGTCCAGAAATAGCTAAAAGCCGGCGTACCACCGGATACGGCAAGTTGTACAGCACCATTACTTCCTCCATGGCAGGATACATGATACACGGTTTTATCCACCTGTATGGCCGGGGGCTCGGTTAAGTTCACACTCGATGATTTATGGCATCCGTTGGCATCGGTAACCGTAACGGTATAAAAACCTGCATCCAGTCCGTCAGCATTCTGCATAGTCTGGCTTCCCGGATCGTTCCATAGGTAGCTATAAGGCTCCGTTCCTCCACTGCGGGATACCGTTAGCTCTCCGTCATAATCACCATGACAGGTAGGGTTGCTCACCACCTCGGCAGTGGCCTGAATTTCAGTGGGCTGGGTAATTACATAATCAGGAATCGTAAACACACATTCATTGGCATCGGTTACGGTAATACTGTAGGTTCCAATACCCACATTGGTTAAGTCCTGGGTAGTAGCTCCGGTATTCCAACTATAACTATAAGGCAGTTCTCCGGCAGATGTTATATTCACATCGATAAAACCATCGCTATCACCATAGCAATCCAACGCAGAAGTTGATATTGCAGAAATTTCACCATCAAAAGTGTAAGCCAGCTCATTTATGGTCACGCTAACGATATTTTCCACAACGGGGTCTGCTTCATTATCGGTGACCGTTACACTATAGGTTCCTGCTCCCAAACCCGTTGCTTCTGCTGTGGTTTGATTTCCGGCCGCAGCATTCCACAGGTACGTAATATCGGTATGATTATTATCCTGTAAAAAAAAACTAACCGTCGCTTTCCCGTTATCTGTTCCCTGGCATGCATCTTTTTGTTCGGAAACATACGCATAAAATTCCGTTTCGTCCAATACATGAAAGGTGGTGTCGAACGCACAACCACTGTTATCGGTAGCGGTAACCGAATAACTTCCGGGATTCAAATCACTAATATCTTCGTTCGTATCTGTAAAACCGGAAGGCCCCTCCCAGCTGAAAGTAACCGTTCCAGTTCCTCCCTGGTACACCAGGTCGATGGCTCCCAAAGCAAGCGAGCTGGAACTGGTTACCACAGACCCACCAAAAGTAATGGGCTCCGGGCCGCTGATATAAATGGTAGTATCGGCAGCACAACCTTCCTCGTCGGTTACGGTAACGCTATATGTTCCGGGGGTTAAACCGATTTGGTCTTCATCGGTTAATTCTACACCCGATCCTCCTTCGCTTTCGAACCAGTAATACGAATTGCCTCCATTACCGCCGGTAACGTTGATATCGATTTCGCCTTCGGCGCTGTAACTACAGGTATTCACATGCGTAACCGAAGGATTAAAAATAAACGAATCCGGTTCGGTTAACGTATGGTGCGCTATGGCGGTAGAATCTAGTGCATCGGTCACAGTCACCGAATAGGTTCCGTCGGTTAATCCTGTGGCAGTTGAATCATTTAAACCATCATCGTGGCTCCATGCATACGTATACGGCGAAACGCCAAAATAAGGTGTAACCACCAGCTCGCCATCGGTGCTTCCGTTACAGGTAGGGTTGTTTTTTTGGGTGAAGGCGCTTGATAATGGTGGATTGTATCTAGCAAGAAAAGATTCCTTAAAACCATTATTTGAATTTGTATAAACTGATTCTCCAATTTCTATATTCTCTGATTTAAAAAATCCAGAAATAATAATTGAATTATTATCATTAATTATAATATCTGTACCAGAATCATCATCCAACAACCCTGTTGTTTCTAAATCCTCTAATTTTAAAACATTTCCTTCTAAATCTAAATATCCCATAAAAACATCAGAATCAGAAATATCAGAAGACGTCAAAGTATCTTGAGTATAAATTAAAGTATCAGAAAAATACCCTGTAAGAAATAAATAATCTTTTTCTTGTCTAATTGATCTTGCCCAGTCAAAACCTTTCCCTTCAAAATTTTTAAGCCAAATGAGATTACCTGATTTATTAATTTTAATAATAAAGATATCAGTATTATCCTTATTCAAAAGATAGGATGAGGAAACTCCTGAATCTGAAGCATCATATTTTAAAGTATCACTATTAAAAAAACCTGTAAAATATACATTTCCATAATTGTCTTGTGTAATGGTCCCTGTAAAATCGTTTCCATTTCCATAGGATCTTCTAATCCATTGATCATTAAAATTAAAATCTGTTTTCAATAAAAAAATATCTTTAGTACTATTTGAACTTATAATTGGGTCATTATCTAAAATTAATGTATCTCGAAATTGACCATCAATGTAATATCCATCCGAGAATGCTTTGATTGAAGTAAATAAACTTGTAGAACTACTTATTATATTTTTTACAGATTTAATAGTTCCATCTGATCCGCTTTTAAATAAAACATTATTATACACACCTGTTCTGCCAATTACAGTCGTATCAATTATAGTAGCAGAATTTTTATATCTGAAAGAACCAATAACATCTCCATTTTTATCAATATCAATAGATTGAGCATATTGTCTATCAGAATTAGAGGCTAAATGTTTACTCCAAATGTATTCTCCATCAGAATTATATTTAGCGAAGAAAACATCTATAAAATCAGCAATTAAAGAATCATTTGCTGTAAATTTGCATGTTTGAAGAAAACTTCCTAATATATATATATTATTATTATTATCTAAAACAAATGTAGGATTGAAATCATAATTATCTCCTCCAATAATTTTAAACCAAATTTTATTAAAATTATAATCATACTTAGCTAAAAAAATATCAATACTATTAGCATTTATATTTGTATCTAAATCTGAATATTCTCCCTCAAAAGTTCCAATAGCAATATAATTACCATAAGAATCTGGTTTAATATAATCAATGGAAATATTATTATTCGAAGTCAACAATTTTGAATCTACCCATGTTTGGGCAAGACACATATTTTGTATTAAAACAAATAAAATAAATATATATTTTTTTTTCATAACTAAGAATAAAAATCTTGTACAGTATCTTCTACTTCACCTGGAAATTCCCCATTCTCAGTTCTCCCTTTATCCAACGCATAAAGCTTAGGGGTTTCCCAAGTTAGTTTGGTATTTATAAGATTATTTCGCTCTTCCAATTTTCTGTCTTTCTCTTCCATATCTTCGCATTTTAAATATTTCACAACAAAAAGGATGCAAATATACACTTTGTACCTGAAATTGTCTATTAACTAGCTAATTTATCATTATTTTTTATTATTTCAAAGTTTTTAACCAAATTATTGATTAATAGCCTATTTATATAGACTAAACTTAAAAATCAGTGGGTTAACGGTAAAACCCAACCACCGTAAAGGCTTGATGCCCTTTTTCGCCGGCTACCACCCTGCCCCCTGCTTTAAGCCAGGCATGGGCTTTTAGTTTTTTTTCTTCGTCTTTTTTTACGCCCAGGTACAAGGTACTCTCTATGCCATACTTTTTTAAACTCTTTTTTACGGTAATAGCTTCTTCAAAGCATTTCACCTTCCACGGTAGTCGCCGTTTCAGCCGCCGCAGGGCATGCTGTGCTTTGCCAATCAATTCCTCCTGTCCTTCCTGCAAAGCATCCTCGCTTTCTTTTCGAAAAACACCTAACCGGTGCGAAAACCAACGCAAGGGCAACCACCGTACCCATATAAACGATACCACCAGCCAAAAAAAAGTTTGCCGGAGCAATCGTTTTTCCAATTTCGTGGCGTTTAAATATTTAGTAAACAATTGAAACACAAAAAAGTTTTTTTAATAAGGCGTTAAAATAATAAATTGGTTGTAATAATTCTCGTAAGTCATCGGATGAATTACAAATTAACAACCGATTATATTTATTAGTAATGCTGAATTTGATTCGAGAGTCATCCGATGACTAATAAACATTATTTGATTGCAACAATAAGCTTTTTCTCTGCCAAATCGTTTAAAAAAGGCAAAATATCCTGCAAACATTGTTCTCTTCCCACCTCATACTTTTCGGTAATTAAATCTGCCAGGTCTTTAATGGATATGGGCTGTTCAATATGGTCCCAAATAAAGCTGCCGGTTTTCCCGAGTCCGTAATATTCGCCTTGCTGAATGCTCATCATTACTTTTTCACCGTCGATATCGCTGGCTAAAATATCCGGGTTTCGTTGGATGATGGTTTCTTCTGTTAGTTTCATAGTTAACTTCTTTATTTCACCGCTAACCTGCCTAATCGGCTGGCAGGAGCGCCAAGACCCTAAGTTTTATTTTAAGTGCTCTTAGGCTCTTCGTGTCTTAGCGGCTTCGCGGTATAAAATTTAAAAAACAACTTCATCTTTCACATCCAAATATCCGAATTTTTTCATCATCTCCCGATGATTTTGGATAATTTCTTGCACCTGTTTATCTTCCAGGTAGTTTCTCCAGTCACCAATTTTCCCTTTCCGGAAAAATTTTTTCGATTTAATCATCTTTTCTTTAAATCCGCCCTCTTTCTCTTGTTGGGTAAGGATATTAAAATCACTATTTTTAATCGCCTCTTCAATCTTTTGGCTGCTGTAATCCAGTGGTAAAAAATCTACCGCCCGGGAAAAGGTATCCATCGGATGGTGAATCATATCTTCGTAGCGCATCACATGAACAGGTATCAGGGTTTGCTCCGTCCAGCTTTTCACATGATCCGACCAGCTACCCAATAGCTGCCTCAACTGATTCACCTGCCGGTCGTTGCGGTCACAAAACGCATAACCGGAATTATTAATGGTTTTCACCATCTTATCCACCGGCTTGGCACTATGGTAAGCAAAAGAAACCAATACATCCAGCGGGTTCCGCATAAAATAAATACATCCTTTGGATATTTCGGGCGGGAACAACGGCTTTTGCTTATCGACATAATAAAATTTATCGTGTACCTTTTTAAACAGCAGCTCATCCGATTCTTCCGATTGCATTTTATACACATCGGGACGCAGGCGGTCAATCTCTTCAAAGGTCATATCCGAAGAGGACAGGCCGGTATAATCGTCAAAAATTTTACGCGAGCTGGAGATGGTCGTCTCTTTTAAATCGTTGATATTGGCCGGCTGGCCCGAATCACTGAGCAGATTGGTAATAAAAATCCGGAACCAGGTATTGCCTGATTTGGGATAGCTGGCCAACCATATAATATTTTTCTTATGCATCTAAATCAAAGTTTTGCAGTAAAAAATCGGCAAATTCTTTCAGCATCACGGGTGCCTGTGGCCTTTTAATACGATAAACCTTTACCTGCTGTATCAATTGATTGATCACCATAAAATGTTCCTGCTGCTTTTGCAGCCCCTCCACGAAACGGTAGCGAAAAGTATTGTTTTTTAGGGCATTAAATTTTTCAATGCCGGTTAACTCCTCCGACACAAATCCCGGCGTATTTTTCGGATGTATGATAAAAATATTTTTCACCGGCAATGGTTGTGTGCAAAAGTTACTTTCTACCCCATATTTGTATTTCTGAATATCGGACCGGATAGAATAGAGCGAGTCGGTAGAAATCCCCAGTTTTTCCAATACATCTTTCCATATTTTCATTCCCGGAAAACCGGGTTCTACCTGCAATGAGTGATTGATCACACTGATATCGTCTGCTAAAATCTGATATCCTTGCTGAACAAACCAGGCGGCGATAGACGATTTTCCTGCTCCGCTTAATCCGGTAAATATGGAGGTTGAATGCCCAAAGCGAATGGCACTGCCATGGATGGGTAATAACCCGCGTTGCAAAAACAAAGCACCAAATGCCGAACCCAGCAGAAACAATCGCACCTCTTTGTCTACTTCTTGTTTAAAAGGTTCAACAATAATTTCATTCCCGTTTTTGATATAAAATTTAGCAATCCGGTCGGTTTCCAGTAAAAACTCATCTTTTCCGGCCTGGTAGCGTACTCCTTTTTTTATTATAGTATTAATTTGGGCCGGTGTTTTACCAATCCTTATCGACACCTCCGGATTCTCTGCTGATTCTAACAGTTCAGGAATTTCAAAATCAGCCATAAAATTTAGCCCAAAAGCTTTATAACGATATTTTTTATTCATAGTGAGTGGTTGTATTACAAAGGTAAAGCAAATTTTATTGTATTTGGATAATTTGAGGCCAACATCCTAAAAATCTGTTCAAAAAAAATATTTTGTCATTCATTAAACTAAACTTATAGATCAACGACTTCCAGCCGGTTAAGGCAATCAGCAATGAACAAAATCTGAGAATGTACTGTATTATTTTAAATGATTAAAGATGAAATGATGGGAAAAAAATAAGCAAAAAATTTACCTGCTAAAATTTAATCTTTATATTTAACTTAAATAATAAAACCCAACCTCATGGAATTAAAACAGGCAATCGAAAAACGCGCAAGTATACGAACTTTTACCAACGAACTAGTACCGGTAAAAGATTTAAAAGAACTGGTAAGAAGAGCAGGCTTGGCTCCGAGTGTAAATAATTTTCAACCCTGGAGATTTTATGCTATTACCAATAAACAGATAATGAACAAACTGGCTACCAAAGTATCGGAAAAAATAAAGCAGCTACCCGAAAATCGATCTATCGCCTCAAAAAATGTAAAATCGCAGGTAGAATGGTTTGCTACTTTTTTTGAAAATGCACCGACAGTTATTGCTATGGCCATGGAAGATTATGAATCGGTACTCGAAAAAGGAGTTCATTTATCCCACGAAGAGATTAATAAATTACGGAATTTCCCGGATATGCAAAGTGCAGGGGCCGCTATTCAAAACATACTTCTTTCGGCAGTTGACCTGGGATATGGCGCTTGCTGGCTTAGTGCCCCCATGATGGCGAAAGAAGATTTGGAAACAATCCTCAACATCGAAAATCCTTACCACCTTATTGCATTTGTAGCTGTGGGTAAAGCATCTAAAGATTTACAATCGAAACCCAAAAAATCCTTAGACGAAATATTTTTATTAATTGAATAAAACGAGAGCTCCGTTATGTCATACAAAATTTATCATAATACCCGATGTAAAAAAAGCCGTGCCGGCTTACAATATCTTAAGGAAAAAGGAATGGAACCTGAAATTATTGAATATCTAAAAGACCAGCCCTTTACCGAGAACAGTTTTAAGGAGGTTTTAAAAAAGCTGCATCTAAAACCGCAGGAGATGATTCGTACCCAGGAAAAAGAGTATAAACAAAACTACAAGGGAAAAAATTTCTCCGATAATGAATGGATAAAAATTCTGGTAGAACATCCCAAATTAATTCAAAGGCCTATTATTGTTAAAGATAATAACGCCGTTGTTGGTGATCCTGTAAAAAATATTGATCCACTCCTTTAAATTTTGTATCTTTTGAGTTGATTAATTTTTTTTATCACATAACCATAATTACAAACAAACTGCCCAAGGGCAGGAAAAACAAAAAATCTTATGTCAACACCCAAATTTTATTATCAAGACCCTTATCCACTAGGGAAAGATGAAACCGAATATTATCTGTTAACCAAAGATCATGTATCGGTTACCCAATTTGAAGAAAAAACCATTTTAAAAGTATATCCGGAAGGATTAACCAAAGTTGCACGAGCAGCTTTTCATGACACCTCCTTTATGTTACGGACGAATCACATAAAGCAGGTAGCTGCTATTCTGGACGATCCCGAAGCAAGCGACAACGATAAATATGTAGCCTTAACCATGTTACAAAATGCGGAAATTTCAGCAAAAGGAGAATTGCCATTTTGCCAGGATACTGGTACAGCAACCATTGTAGCCAAAAAAGGGCAACAGGTATGGACCGGTGGTAAGGATGAAGAAGCACTGTCCAAAGGAGTATACGAAACCTATACGAAAGATAATCTGCGTTATTCGCAAACCGTACCACTGGATATGTATACCGAAAAAAATTCGGGCACTAACCTGCCGGCACAAATTGATATACATGCCACCGACGGGGATGAATATAAATTTCTTTTTGTGGCCAAGGGAGGTGGATCGGCCAATAAAACCAATCTATTTCAACAAACCAAAGCACTACTGACCCCTGAAAAGCTGGAAAAATTCTTAACTGAAAAACTTAAATCACTGGGAACGGCAGCATGTCCGCCCTATCATGTTGCCTTTGTTATTGGAGGCACCTCGGCAGAGGCTAACTTAAAAACCGTTAAACTGGCTTCAGCCAAATACTATGATAATCTTCCAACCAAAGGGAATGAGCATGGACAGGCATTTAGGGATATTGAGCTGGAACAAAAAGTTTTAAAAGCAGCATACAAACTTGGTATAGGCGCTCAGTTTGGAGGGAAACATTTTGCCCTCGACATTCGAATTATCCGCTTACCACGACATGGAGCTTCGTGCCCTGTAGGCATAGGTGTTTCCTGCTCTGCCGACAGAAATATTAAAGCTAAGATTAATAAAGACGGTATCTGGATTGAAAAGATGGAAGATAACCCCGGAAGGTTTATTCCTGAAAAATACCGTAAAGAAAAAGAAGGTGGAGCCGTTACCATCGACCTGAACAAACCGATGAAAGAGATCTTAGCAGAACTATCCAAACATGCCGTAGGCACAAGATTATCACTCAATGGAACGATTATCGTTGGGCGCGATATCGCCCATGCAAAATTAAAAGAACGAATCGACAAAGGAGAAGATCTACTGCAGTACATCAAAGACCATCCGATTTATTATGCAGGCCCGGCAAAAACACCTAAGGGTAAACCTTCCGGATCGTTCGGGCCAACTACGGCAGGAAGAATGGACCCATACGTTGACCTGTTCCAAAGTCATGGCGGCAGCATGATTATGATAGCCAAAGGAAACCGGAGTCAGACCGTTACCGATGCATGTAAAAAATACGGAGGTTTTTACCTGGGAAGCATTGGTGGGCCAGCAGCGGTACTCGCCGAAAAAAACATAAAAAAGGTTGAACTGCTTGAGTATCCCGAATTGGGCATGGAAGCCATTTACAAAATTGAAGTAAAAAATTTTCCGGCTTTTATCCTGGTAGATGATAAGGGAAATGATTTTTACAGTATGAAGTAAGTAAGAAAGTTTTTTATTTTTTAAGAAAGGGTGATTAGAATGGTTTTCCAATCACCCTTTTTGTCGTCTTATAATAGGTTGATATTTTTATAATTAAACCTTTTATCTATTTCTGTTGAGTTTTTCAATATTTCCAAAGCCCTTAAAATCTATATAATTAAAAATAACTTATCTAATAAAAACTAAAGTTTATTAACTTTTGTGTCTTATTAGAAAAAATAAATCAATTGATTTATTCATTTCTCTTCCTTAGATGAAAAGAAACGAACCAAAGAAAAATCAAGACAAAACTATGCTTCTTCCCGCTCTGTGAAAAGGCAACAATTCCTGACAAAGTAAGCAAGCTCCTTTGTCGGAATTGTAAGACGTTATTATGTTATACTTAATATACAAACAAAACCTTTTTAGGATTAATTTGTTAGAAAAATAAAAAACAAATGTTTCGATCAGAAAAAGATAGTATGGGAACCATAAAAGTACCTGCCGACAAATATTGGGGTGCACAAACCCAGCGGGCAATCAACAATTTTATCATTGGGCAGGAAAAAATGTCTGTAGAGATTATCCGTGCGTATGGGATACTTAAAAAAGCAGCAGCAAGAACAAATCACAGGCTTGGAGTTTTATCGAAAGAAAAAGCGGATATAATTTCAACGGTTTGTGATGAAATAATTGAGGGAAAGCTGGATGATCACTTCCCGCTGGCAGTCTGGCAAACCGGTTCGGGGACACAAACCAACATGAATGTTAACGAAGTAATTGCTAATCGGGCACACATTTTAACCGGGAAAAAGCTGGGAGAAGGAGAAAGGCAAATTCATCCAAATGATGATGTCAATCAATCGCAATCGTCAAACGATACTTTTCCAACAGCTATGCATATTGCTGCATATACAATGCTTTCCAGACTTACCATTCCTGCTGTAACCAGGTTAAAAGATGAGTTGGCTGCCAAAAGCAGCCAATGGAAAAAAATAATAAAAACAAGACGCACCCACTTTATGGATGCTACACCATTGACGCTTGGGCAAGAGTTTTCGGGTTATGTCTCTATGTTAAATCACGGATTAGAAACGTTAAAAAACAGCCTGAAACATCTTTCCGAATTAGCGTTGGGGGAACGGCTATTGGCACAGGATTAAACGCACCCTCTGGCTACTCCGGGATGGTTGCTGAAGAGATAGCAAAAATAACAGGATACCCATTTCAAACTGCCGAAAACAAATTTGAGGCTCTGGCTGCACATCATGCACTTGTAGCCTCGCACGGAACCCTTAAAACACTGGCTGCAAGCCTAATGAAAATTGGGAATGATATTCGGATGTTAGGATCAGGCCCCAGGTGTGGAATAGGTGAGCTTAACCTGCCTGCCAACGAACCCGGATCGTCTATTATGCCCGGGAAGATAAATCCCACACAAGCCGAAGCACTTACTATGGTTTGTACACAGGTGATGGGAAATGATGTAACCATAAATATGGCCGGATCGAACGGCCATTTTGAGCTAAATGTCTTTAAACCAGTCATCATAAAAAAACTTTCTGGAGTCGGCCCGTTTACTTGCCGATGCCTCATTGTCATTTGCCAACAACTGCATAGCAGGAACAGAACCAAACATCCAAAATATTGAAATACATCTGAAAAATTCATTAATGTTAGTAACCACACTTAATCCTCACATTGGCTACGACAAGGCAGCAGAAATTGCACAAAAAGCTTTTCAGGAAAACAAAACCTTAAAACAAGCTGCCGTGGAATCAGGATATATTTCGTCAACAGATTTTGATCGATGGGTAAGATCCACAAAAAATGGTTTAGTCAGTAATTGGCTTAAAGACAAATCCTTTGTCGGAAAGATGCTGCAACACCCGAGGTAAGGTGTATTGCAAATTTTTGCGGGCCTTTTGTTTATCATGAAAAACAACGATTGAGCCCGAAGTTGCTTTTTTAAGCACATTACGCAAACATTTTTGCGGAGTTATTTGTGGATCATAATCATAGCTTAAAACATCCCACATTACTATGCGATATTTACCTTTTAACTGTTTTATTTGTTTCAACTTAATTTCTCCGTACGGAGGGCGAAAAAGCTTTGAATAAATAAACTCAGAAGCTTTATAAACATCTTTATAATACGTCTGATTTTTTGTTTTCCATCCGCTAAGATGTGAATAGCTGTGATTCCCTACAGCATGTCCTTCATCTTTAATTTGTTGAAAAAGCCCGGGATTTTGTTCCACTTTTTTACCTAAGCAAAAAAATGTAGCCCGGGCATTATACTCTTTTAAAACCGAAAGGGCCCACGGAGTAAATTCAGGTGTGGGCCCATCATCGAAAGTCAGAAATATTTCATTCTCCCGTTGGGGGAAATACCAGATCAACTCACAAAATATTCTGGCAGCAAGTCGTTCTTTGGTAAACATCTTAACGATATTGTTGCATATAGTTTAGAAAATGCTGCTCAATCTGTTTACTCATTGCCTGTTGGTTATTTTTGGATGTGATATTATATAGGTTTTGCAATATATAAAGGTTTGTTTGGATTTCATTATTAATTTCAAGAGGCCCATTTTTATATTTGGGCTCAAGGGTAAAATAATAATCCAACTCTGCAACAACAATATCATTTAATCTTTTAACCAACTGAGTACCCATTTCATTATTGCCGGCATGATAATATGCTGAAATAACTGATAGCAGGGTATTGTTAAAAGGAATAATTTCTTCGGGAAATAGTTCCATACAACGATCTAAAACCATTATGGCAGAATCTTTTTTCCCTTCCTCGATTAATTTTTCGGCTAACCGCCCAAAGTTAGAACGCATATTTGAAAACATCCGTATATTATTTTCATCCAGATAAATATCGCGTTCACCAACTCCTCCCCACTTAAACTTATTCATTACATTATCAAACATTACATCCGCATCAGCTTCGCCAATATAAAATCTTTCGGAATCCATTTCTATCGGAACAAGTTGATAAGTTAGCCCATCAAGCTTAAAATATTTTTGAAGATTAAAATATTTTGTACTGGTAACAGTCATGGCCCAATAAATAGGCCTTTCCCAATTATTAGTAGCTAATAAATCAAGCAACATTAATCCATCCTTATATAAATAACTATTTCCTAACTTCCACTGCATTTCATCCACAATGCGGCCGGAATATTTTTCGTTCACGATATTATTCTTTATAACCGTTGTTGAATCAATGGTAAGTTTAAATTGTTTGGTAGGGATATAGTTGATCTTTTCATTACGCACAAAAGGCGAATTAATTTTTGTTTTATCATCATCGCTGGCAACAAAATCGATAACCTGTTTTACTTCAACAGGTTGTCCAACCCTATCTATCATCGGAAGAATATCGCGGTTACCTTTATGTATTTTATCATGTGTTAACGTAAAAGGCATAGGATCTGCTTCATACGATTTTCTGCTCATTTGTTCAATATACCACGATGCACGCAGGTAACTCAAATTACACACTTTGATATCGGTACGTATTCCTTCCACTTCCTGAGCATACCAAAGAGGGAACGTATCGTTATCGCCATTGGTAAATAATATGGCATTTTCTTTACATGAATTCAAATAGTTAAAAGCTAAATCGCGGGCAGTATATCTTCCGGATCGGTCATGATCGTCCCAATTTTCTTTAGCCATAATTCCGGGAACAAAAATTAATGTTATAAGTGTTGTTAAAATGGCCGAAAAAGTACTTGGAATTTTTCTTCTTAAAAAGTCAAAAATTCCACTCACCCCAATACCTATCCAAATGGCATAAGCATAAAACGATCCTACAAAAGCATAATCTCTTTCGCGGGGTTGTATCGGATACTGATTTAAATATACAACAATGGCTATTCCGGTTAGAATAAACAACATCATAACCACTACAAAATCATGTTTATTACGTTTATAGTGAAAAACCAATCCAATCAATCCTAAAATAAAAGGCAACATATAATATTTGTTCCGTGCCGGATTATTTTTTAGATGATCGGGTACTTTATCCTGATCGCCCAAACGCGCATCATCAATAAAAGGGATGCCGCTTATCCAATTACCATGAAGCACATTGCCGTGTCCCTGGATATCATTTTGCCGGCCGGCAAAATTCCACATAAAATAACGCCAATACATATGGCCTACCTGATATTTAAAAAAGAAAGCTAAATTATTGCCAAAAGTAGGCCTTATTCTTTTTTCGTTTTCTCCTCGTGGATTTTGAACATTCACCTCTTTTCCCTCCAGATTAACCCATTTTTTATATTCGTTAACATGCTTAGGGTCGCTGCTATACATTCTGGGCAAGAGGGTAGTAAACCGATCGTCGTATTCCACCTTCATTTTATAATCTACAATTTCATAGCGCCCGTTCTTTTTAACATATACTGGTTTTGTTTGCTTGTTACGAACCATCGGAGCATCAAAAGTATGCCCGTACAGTAGAGGCCTGTCTCCATATTGTTCTCGATTGATGTAATAGAGCAAATCAAACACATTATCCGGATTATTCTGATCCATAGGAGGATTTGCCGAAGAGCGAATAACAATCATCGCAAAAGAAGAATAGCCAATTAAAATCACCGTTATCCCTAATAAAATGGTATTGTAAACGGCCTTCTTTTTTTGCTGTGTATAACGTAATCCCCAAATAATAAAACCAATTAAAATAATAGCATAAAATATCACTCCCGAATTATAGGGCAATCCAAAACCATTCACAAAAAGTAGGTCAAACCACGAGGCTACCTTAACTAATCCAGGTATAAGAATATACATTATTGACCCAAGCAGTATTCCGGAAACCAATAAAGCATAAAAAACTCCTGTTTTGGTAACTTTATATTTTTTAAAATAATATACAAATACAATAGCCGGAATGGCTAAAAGATTAAGCAAGTGAACCCCAATGGATAATCCCATTAAATACGCAATTAAAATAAGCCACCGGTTGGCATATTTATCTTCCGATTCGTTCTCCCATTTTAAAATAGCCCAAAAAATAACGGCTGTAAATAATGATGATGTAGCATACACCTCGGCTTCGACGGCTGAAAACCAAAAAGTATCTGAAAAGGTATACGCCAGGGCACCAACCAAACCGCTGCCAATAATAGCAACTATATTTCCGATGGTATACTCATCGGTTTTAATAAAAATTTTTCTTGCCAGATGCGTAATCGTCCAGAACAAAAACAGAATAGTAAATGCACTGGCCAACGCAGACATTAAATTCACCATTTGAGCTGCATTAGCAGGATCACCGGCAAAAAGCGTAAAAAATCGTCCTAAAATCATAAAAAAAGGAGCTCCGGGGGGATGTCCTACCTCCAAACGATAAGCTGTAGCTATAAATTCTCCACAATCCCAGAAACTGGTGGTAGGTTCAATGGTTAAAATATAAACAATTGCAGCGACGAAGAAGGTTAACCATCCTGCCAGGTTATTGTAAAACCGGAAATTTTTCATAAGAAACTATATTTTATCATCAAAATAAAACTCTAAAATAAATAAATAACCCTGTTTTTGAAATATTATTTTAGCTTATTTGAAAAATAACTGTTTTCAAGGTTCTTTTTAACACATTTTTCTTATTTTCGAAAACATAAATACTGAAAAATGAATGTAAAACAATTTTTCTTTTTATTTATCCTTATATCTCTTGCTTCAGCTCAGTGTTTTCCACAAAGCTATCCTTCGTTTTATTATTATGAGCAAAAAGTTGATTCTGCAAAAAGCAATAAACTTTTTTTACACATCGATAACACTGCCTTTTTTAAAAATAACGAGTATTTTGGAGATATTGCCAAAGGATATACATTGCTTGGCTTTCACCTTACCCCTCAAATTATTTACCAGCCAACCGAAAAAGTTAAATTTCGATTAGGCACACAACTTTTATCCTATTACGGCCGAGAGGACGAAATGAAGGTTTCGTTATTACTCTCTTTTCAATATCAATTTCATAAGAATTTAAGCTTAACCCTTGGTAATATTAACGGGACATTAAACCATCGCCTTATTGAACCCTTATTTGACTACGAAAGGTTCCTAACCCACAACATCGAAAATGGCATTCAGTTTTTAGGACATAGCGAAAAACTTTTTGCGGATTTATGGCTTGATTGGGAACAACAGATATTTTATGATGATCCTTTTCAGGAAAAATTTAATGTCGGCTTTTCTTTAGAATATTCAATTTTTACAAAAAATGATTATACGCTTTCCCTTCCTTTTCAAAACCTTATTCGTCATCAGGGTGGGCAAATCAACCATAATAACGAACCACTGGTAACCATTTTTAATAACGCTATAGGGCTAAGGTTAAAAAAAAATCTTTCCGGTAAATTTTTCCATCAAATTCATTTAAGCTCTTACCTTGTTAATTATCAGGATTTATCACCCACAAAACAACAAATGTTTATCGACGGAACGGGTAGTTATACCACCCTGGAAATATTTAACAACCGATTTAATTTTTTAACGGGCTACTGGTATGGAAAACAGTTTATTGCTCCTTTAGGGAATCCTTTATACGAAACGTACTCAAGAACAAATATTTTTGTTGAAGAACCTGTTCGGCAATTACTCATGGCCAAAATCAATTATCATCAAAATATATTTAATGGAATCCATTTAGATGTTCGTTTCGAGCCCTATTTTGATTTGCTAAACGGTAATTTTGAGTATAACTATGGGCTGGTCATAATTTTTAAAGAAAACTTTTTTCTTAAAAAGATAAAAAAATACTAATCCAAAATAAACCTCCATGGTTTATTTTTCCAAATATTGCCTGCATAATCAATTCCTACCCGAGGAGCAGATTTAAAATTAATTTCAAAAGGTTTTGCTGGGTGTTCTACCCACAACCTTTCGGAAGTAATCAAATTTTCTCCATAAAATGATTTATCGATGACTAAATTTTTAGTAATCTTGCCCGGGCCGTTATAACCCTCTATTCCTCTTATTAAAATGGCTTGCGGATTATTTTCGTCGCCGGTCACAAAATTTAGCATCCAATAAATTCCATAAATCAGGTAAACATAAATATACCCTCCTTGATGATACATAATTTCTGTCCTTGGAGTACGCCCTTTACATGCATGACAGGCTAAATCTTCTTCTCCACGATAGGCTTCTACTTCGGTAATTAAATATTTATGGATTGTGTTATCCTCAAATTTACGCACCAAATATTTCCCTAGCAACTCAGGTGCTACATCCAAAACATCACGGCGGAAAAAGTCAGTCGTTAAACGATTGGATTTTTTCATTTTGGATCAATACTTCATTTTATCTTCTTTTGCTCTCCATTTTTCAAAAGCCATTATTGCTTCTTCTCTGAGTATTTGCTTCGTTGGGATTTTTCTTTTTTCAATAGGTTTCTTCAGCTCTTCATAAATAAACGAATCATCAAAATCAATATCCCGGGCATCAATTTTGGTATTGGCAAAATATATTTTATCCAGACGAGCCCAATAAATGGCACCCAAACACATGGGGCAAGGTTCGCAGGATGAATAAATTTGACATCCACTTAAATCAAAGGTACCCAGTTTTTGTGTTGCTTCACGTATTGCATTAATCTCGGCATGAGCTGTGGGATCGTTATTCGCTGTAACACGATTGGTCCCTTTGGCAATGATCTCTCCATCTTTTACAATAACGGCTCCAAAAGGGCCTCCACCTTCATTAATATTCTTAAACGATAACTTAACGGCTTCACGCATAAATTCTTCGTTATTCATCATCTTTTTTCAATTTAAATCCATTTCCAAATAAAAATAGCGTGTAAAAATAAGAAAAAAATGTGACGCCAATTTGATTTTCCAACGTATCTTCGGTAAACATAGATAACATGGCTATTAAGAAAAATATCATAAACAAATAATTACGAAAACCTTTTTGCTTGAAAAGGGGGAGAAATATACAAAACATAATCATCAAAAATCCCACCAACCCAAAGGAAACAAAAAAAGTTACATATTGATTATGGGTTCGGAATCTTTTTCCTGGAGGCAATACGCTTTTATTGATCTCATATTGCGCATCAAAAGCATCCTGAACATCTCCCGTACCGGTACCAAACCAAAAATTATTTTGAATGATTGAGGAAGCTGTTTTTAAAAATTCCCATCGTTGCGTAATCGAATTTCCGGCTGGATTTGCTCCTTTGCGGTAAACATCAATCTCCCATATTGTCTGATATATCTTAGGATATAAAGCATATCGTTGGGTAAAAATATAGTTCGCTATCCCGTTTTCAATATTCTTAATATCTACAGAGGTTAATTTTGACATCCCAACTGAATCTTTCCGAAAACCTTTGGATGTTAAGTATCTTATTAATGTCGTTTTAATCTGCTGTCCATTTTTATCTTTGGCTTCATAAGGAATATCGCTTTTGCGATTCCACTCTTTTTTCAACTCCTGCGGACAGACATAAAGCCATACATAATATCCGTTTTCAATTTGTTTCCATTTCGTATTATGCTGGTAAGGATTCCCCGAAGCGGTAAATTGTTCCAGATTATCAAAATCAACTTTTTCAACAGCATAAAATTTTGATATCGCATGTGTAAGAAATGTGGCAATCAACAAAAATATGGTAATCATTAAAACCTGAACAAATAATCGTAAAACCAGCTGTTTTATGCGGAATGAATAATATCCGGCTAAAAGAAAAAAAAGTATAAGAAATATGATTATCCCTGTTAAAGATTTAAGAAGGAATAAAAAATATACCAGCCATAAAATCGTTAAACTGTATGCAATAAACTCAAAACGGGTTTTATTAAAATTAGTAGAAAATAAAAGATAAGCTAATGAAAAAATGCTCACATTAATAAGTAAACTTAACCGGATATGAGAAAAAAACATTGAAATATCACGTATATCATGGATGGGATAATCAATAATCCCCAACAAAACAGAAGTACTTATTAATGTAGATATACATACCGAAAGCGAAAACAAAAGCAAGAGAAACTTAAAGTGAGATTTTTTAAGTATTGGAGATGTACCAACAATTATAGGGAAAACAATTAAAATCAATTTATTTTTTAAATCAAAAAATGCATATTGAAAATTAGAAGTATTCAGCAGCCATAGAAGATGAACTAAAAAAATTCCACAAAAGATAAGAATAGAAGGATTATCCTTTAACTTTTTAAATTTTTCTATGAAACGGCCTTCCAATACCCAGTTTGTAGCTAGGGTAATCATAGAAACACTAACGGCAAACTTTGACAGGGGCAAAGAAGCAGCAACCAAAAGCAGGCTGATATAATATATCTTTTGATGGTTGATATGTAATTTCAAAATCCTCATTTTATTAGCCTAATTACCGCATAAAGATAAAGAAAAGATTTTTGTAGTTAAAAAACGATGTGATGCATAACGAAAGATTAAACTATTTACGGTTGAAAAACAGCATATTACTTAAGGATAAAATATTAACTTACAGCAAATAAAAAAATTTCAACAACAATTCTATTCAGAAGATAATTTCCTTCCAAAATCATTTAAGAAAACCTTTTTATATTAAACAAAATCATTATTTTTGCGCTTTGTTTTTCGTGTATTGTCTGATTACATTTCACATCAATAAGTTATTAACAAATAATTTGTTGATATTTTCTTGATTTATAAAAAATAATTGTATTTTTGCAATCCGCAAAATACAGCGTGTATAATTGTATATAGGTATTAATTAAAAAGTTAGGAATTTAAAGTGGATACATTAAGTTACAAAACAGTATCAGCAAACAAAGCTACTGTAGAAAAAAATTGGGTGCTGGTTGACGCAAAAGATGAGGTTCTAGGCCGGTTAGCTTCTAAGGTTGCAAAAATTTTAAGAGGAAAAAACAAACCTTCATTTACACCACATGTTGATTGTGGTGATAATGTTATTATTATTAATGCTAGCCAGGTAAAGCTAACAGGAAACAAAATGACACAAAAACAATATATTAGTCATTCAGGTTATCCGGGAGGCCAGAAAACAACTACTCCAGAGGAGTTGTTTTCAAAGCAACCTATCAAAGTTATCGAAAAGGCTGTAAAAGGAATGCTTCCAAAAAACCGATTAGGAAGCGAACTTTACAGAAATCTTTATGTATATGAAGGCAGCGAACATCAGCACGAAGCTCAAAAACCAAAAAAAGTAGATTTAAATTCAATTAAATAATAAGTATGGAAGTAATAAATGCTTTAGGAAGAAGAAAATCCGCTGTTGCAAGGGTTTATTTAAGCGAGGGAAAAGGTAATTTCACTGTTAACAACCGTGGAATTGAAGATTTCTTTACTACAAAATCATTACAGTATATTGCTAATCAACCACTAAACCTACTAGAGGTTAAAGGTAAATATGATGTAAAAGTTAATATTTACGGTGGTGGTATAAAAGGACAAGCCGAAGCGGTAAGATTAGGAATCTCAAGAGCTTTAAACAAAGCTAATCCAGAATTTAGAGATGCGCTAAAGAAAGCTGGATTCTTAATGCGTGATTCAAGAGTAGTAGAGCGTAAAAAACCAGGACAACCCAAAGCGCGTAAGCAGTTTCAATTTAGTAAACGATAATAATTATATAATTATCCGTTTAGTATCTAAATTGTTGAGACCTCCGCAACGGAGTTACTCAATAATTGCTAAATAAAGAATGTAAACGAAAAAAATCAAAAAATGTCAAGAACAAGTTTTAATGAATTGTTAGAAGCAGGTGTACACTTTGGACACCTCAAAAGAAAATGGAATCCTGCCATGGCTCCATATGTTTTTATGGAACGTAACGGGATACACATTATTGATTTGCAAAAAACAGAAGCCAAATTAAATGAAGCATGTAATGCTTTAAAACAAATTGCAAAATCAGGCAGAAAAATATTATTTGTAGCCACAAAAAAACAAGCAAAAGATATTGTAGCCGAAAAAGTTGCTCCAACAAAAATGCCTTATGTTACCGAACGTTGGCCAGGAGGAATGTTAACGAATTTTCCAACCATCAGAAGAGCTGTAAAAAGAATGTCTACTATAGACAAGATGGCTACCGACGGTACGTTTGACAACTTAGCCAAAAGAGAAAAGTTACAAATCACCCGACAAAGAGCCAAGCTGGAAAAAATGTTAGGAAGTATTGCCGATATGACCCGCCTTCCAGCAGCGATATTTGTTGTTGATGTATCAAAAGAATACATTGCAGTTCGTGAAGCACAACGACTAAATATCCCTTTATTTGCTATTGTTGATACCAATTCAGACCCAAGCAATATTGATTTCCCAATCCCTGCGAATGATGATGCATCAAAATCGATCTCTCTAATCTTAGACAAAGTAACGGATGCGATAAAAGAAGGATTGGAAGAAAGAAAGATGGAGAAAGAAAAAGAGGGTGGTGCTAAAGAAAAGCAAAAAAGCGCCAAGAAACCTGCTGGTGATGCTAAAAAATCAAGCGCACGAAAATCAAAAAATGAAGGGGAAGAAAAGAAAGAGGTAGAAAAATCAGAAGCCAAAGCAAAAAAAGCTGATGCTGAGACTACTGAAACAAAAAAAGAAGATAAAGAAGCTGAAGAGGCAAAAGAAGAAACAAAAGAATAATTAGTTAACATTGAAAAAATTATAAAAGATGGCTCAAATAACTGCATCCGACGTAAATAAGTTAAGAAAAAGTACCGGTGCCGGAATGATGGATTGCAAAAAAGCACTTGTAGAAGCTGACGGAGATTTCGATAAAGCAAACCAAATTATACGTGAAAAAGGACAGGCAATTGCCAACAAACGTTCTGACAGAGAAGCAAGCGAAGGCGTTGTACTAGCAAAAACAAACGATGATCATACGAAAGGCGCAATTATCTCCTTAAACTGCGAAACCGATTTTGTTGCTAAAAACGATGATTTTGTTGCTATTGCTGAAAAAATATTAAATAAAGCGGTTGAGAATTTCCCTGCTGACATCGATGCTTTAAAAAATATCGAATTAGATGGTAAACCTATTGGTGATATTGTTGTTGAACAATCGGGTATTATTGGAGAAAAAATTGAACTTTCATTTTTCGATAAATTAGAAGCTGAATATATTTCTGCGTACATCCATAGCGACAAAAAACTAGCTACTTTAGTAGGTTTTAACAAAGCTGGTATTGACGAGCAAGTAGGAAAAGATGTTGCAATGCAAGTTGCTGCAATGAGTCCTGTAGCTGTTGACGAAAAACAGGTTCCACAGGAAGTAATTGAAAAAGAATTGGAAATTGGCAGACACCAGGCACTTGCTGAAGGAAAACCGGAAAACTTAGTAGACAAAATTGCGCAGGGGAAACTGGGTAAATTCTACAAAGAAAATACCTTAGTAAACCAGGCTTTTATCAAAGATAGTAAAATGTCGATTAAGCAATATCTGCAACAAGCAGATAAAGAGCTTATGATTAAAGCTTTTAAAAGATATTCTATTAAACAATAATAAATGGTAGATATATAATATTAAGGAGTTCAATTTTTTTGAGCTCCTTTTTTTATTCATTATTTTTAACGCGAAATAAAATTATATTAACGATGAGAATTGTTCAAATAGAACCCATTGGTATCAATCCTGATGACCTAAAAAAAATAGAAACAAATTTTGAACGTGCGGGGCATGAATGGATCCATTACGATCATAAACCACAAAATGAAAAAAAGCTTATCGAAAGAGCTAAAGAAGCCCAAGTTATCATTTTAAGTAATCTTCCACTTTCCAAGAATGTCATTTCTCAATGTCATGATTTAAAAATGATTTCTGTTGCATTTGCCGGCGTTGACCATATTGCAATGGATGTATGCCGTGAAAAAGGTATTGTAGTTTCAAATGCAACCGGATATTCGAATCATGCTGTTTCAGAATTAACCATAGGAGCTGCGATTAACCTATATCGCAAAATTTTGTGGAGTGACCATCAAACCAGAAGCTTATCCGATCGACAAGGGTTTTTAGGTTCAGAGTTACATGGAAAAACATTTGGAATTATTGGAACAGGACAAATCGGATCGCAAGTTGCCCGATTAGCCAATGCTTTTGGCTGTAAAGTACTGGCTTTTAATCGATCTAAAAAAACTATTCCTAATGTGGAATTTTCAAATTTAGATTATTTATTAAAAAACAGCGACATTATCTCGCTACATGTACCGCTAACCAAAGAAACCAAACATCTGATTGGTGAACGTGAAATTAAATTAATAAAAAATACAGCGATCCTAATGAATACCGCTCGTGGGCCGGTTGTGGATTACCATGCTTTAGCAACGGCTTTAAAAAATAATAATATTGCCGGAGCGGCTATTGATGTTTATGAAAACGAACCTCCGTTAGAAAAAAATCATCCCCTATTTGAAGCACCCAACACCATACTATTTCCACATATAGGGTATGCTACAAAAGAAGCCATTCAATTAAGAGGAAAAATTGTCATCGATAATATTTCTCAATGGATGGGCGGGAAACCTCAAAATGTAATGCACTAATAATGAAATAGGACATAAAAAATGGGTTAACGATAAAATGTTAACCCATTTTTGTTTATCTAAAAATCTACTAAATTATAAGCATTGCATCGCCATAAGTACCAAAACGGTACTTCTCTTTTACGGCTTCTTTATAAGCATTAATTACAACATCATATCCGCCAAAAGCGCAAACCATCATTAACAAGGTTGAATAAGGTAAATGAAAATTTGAAACCATCATGGTAGGTACCTGAACTTCGTATGGTGGAAAAATAAATTTATTGGTCCAGCCATCGAAGGGTTTTAAATGACCTGTAGTTGAAACAGAGGATTCCAATGTTCGTAATACCGTAGTGCCAACAGCTACAATATTTTTCTTTTTATCCTTAGCCTCGTTTACCTTTTTAACCGCTTCGTTCGTAATTTGAATCTTTTCCGAATCCATTTTATGCTTTGTAAGGTCCTCAACATCTACGGTTCTAAAGTTTCCAAGGCCTACATGAAGTGTTATTTCAGCAAAATCGACACCTTTAATTTCAAACCTTTTCAACAATTCGCGGCTAAAATGCATACCTGCCGTGGGCGCCGCAACAGCACCTTCGTATTTTGCATAAATGGTTTGATATCTATCCCTGTCTTCGGGTAATACTTCCCGATTAATAAATTTGGGCAATGGTGTTTGTCCTAATTCATATAAAGTTTTTTTGAACTCTTCGTACGAACCATCGAAAAGAAAACGTAAAGTTCTTCCTCGAGAGGTGGTGTTATCAATAACTTCGGCAACAAGTGTATCATCCTCGCCAAAATACAATTTATTGCCAATACGAATTTTTCGGGCCGGATCAACCAATACATCCCATAAGCGTTGTTCTCTGTTTAACTCACGCAATAAAAAAACTTCAATTTTAGCTCCGGTTTTTTCCTTATTGCCATACAAACGAGCTGGAAATACTTTGGTATTGTTAAAAACCATCACATCCTGATCGTCTACATAATGAACAATATCTTTAAAAACTTTATGCTCAATTTTACCGGTTTCCCTGTTAACGATCATTAATCGGGATTCGTCTCTGTTATCTGTCGGAAATTTTGCAATAAGGTCTTTTGGGAGATTATACTTAAACTGCGATAACTTCATCAATATAACGGATTTATTGGTTATACTTAAATGCCCTGCTTATACGCACCATTTAAAAAAGGGTTACAAAATTACTAAAAATTTTTCAAACTCCTGCAAAGTAATCGAAGAATCTATGCTATAATCTCCTATGCGAGTTCTAATTAATTGAGTTAAATGCGCCCCGCTGGATAGTTTTTCACCAATATCCCTGGCTAGAGATCGAATATAAGTCCCTTTGCTACAAACTACCCTAAAAGTAATGAAAGGTAAATCATAAGCAATTAATTCTATTGCGGAAATGGAAATTGGATTGGATTTCATTTCCACTTCTTCTCCTTTTCGGGCATACTCATACGCCCTTTTGCCATTAATATTTTTAGCCGAAAATATTGGCGGCATTTGTAGCTGCTCACCAATAAAACCCTGAAGGACATCTTTCACCATATTTTCGTTAATATGATCTGTAGGATAGCTCTGATCGTAGTTTGTTTCTAAATCATAGGATGGGGTTGTTTTCCCCAACATAATCGTAGCCACATACTCTTTTTCGGCAAGCATTAATTCATTGATTTTTTTGGTTGCTTTACCTGTACATACTAAAACCAATCCTTCGGCTAAAGGATCTAATGTCCCGGCATGTCCAACTTTAAAGTTTTTGACTCTGATATTTAATTTTTGTCGTAGTTTTTTTGAGATTTGATTCTTGATCTTCTTAACCACATCAAATGAGGTCCACTCATAAGGTTTATTTATGGGAAGAACAACTCCCTTTTGAAAATCTTCAATACTATCTGGTATAAATTTCATCCAACAAACTAAAATGAGAAGATAATAGCTATAGAACCAATAATAAAGCAATAAATGGCAAAATAGATTAATTTCCCTTGTTTAACAATTTTAAGCATCCACTTACAGGCTAACAATCCGGAAATAAATGCGGCTAAGAAACCAACGATTAAAGGTGTTGTTTCAACCGATGAAGCAAAAGCAATCTTTGAATCCATCAAATCTTTCACATTCGCTCCGATAATCGGAATCAATACCATTAAAAAAGAAAATTTCGCTACATATTCTTTTTTGTTACCCAGATATAACCCGGTTGCAATGGTTGCTCCCGAACGGGAAATTCCAGGCATAACAGCCAGCATCTGAGCAACTCCGATAATAAAAGAATCCTTATAAGTAATCTCTTTTTGCCGCTCTTTGGCATAATAGGTAAATGCTAAAAGTAACGCCGTGATTAACAACATAATTCCCACCAGAAGTATATTTCCGGTAAAAAATCCTTCTATTTCTTCCTTAAAGAACAATCCTGCTATTAAAACAGGAATCATGGAGATAAATATTTTCAGGATATATTTCGTTGAGTCATTCCATTGGAATTTAAAAAAATCACGAATTAACTCTACAATCGTATTCCAAAAAATAATCATGGTGCTTAATACGGTAGCACCATGAACAACAACCGTAAAAGTAAGGCTCTCCTTAAATTCAACACCCAAAATATGTTTCCCTAGCTCTAAATGTCCGCTGCTGCTAACCGGCAAAAATTCGGTAAGTCCCTGGATAATACCAAGGATTAATGCTTCTAACCAATCCATAAAAAGAATTTAAAAAAATTTACTTTTCGGGTGAATCTGATTCTTTGGGTTTTTTCATGATGGCATAAATCTCAAAGATAAAACCCGCAAGAACAATTATGGGTGCTAACGTGATGCGCCTAAAGCTAAAAATATCTTCGTTAAACACCTCCAGGCTTTCGGCTTTTCCTCCAATCATTAGAATAAAACCCAATATGATAATTCCAAAACCAATGGCTAAAAGTTTGTAGTTTTCTTTTCCCAAAGCAAATTCAACTTTCTTATCTTCCGGTTTATTTTTTTTAGACATTGCTCAAATATTTTAATTAATAGTATAATTTATCGACGTTCATTCTTAAATACTTTGTTACAGCAAAGAATGTTGAAATCCAGTTAATGATGATACCAATAAAAAGAACGCCTAAAAATAAAACGCCAATTATTTCAATATCCTGGAAATTAATCACTTCTTTAAATTCCTTTTGCGCAAAATAAAGGACTCCGTTTAATAATCCAATCGCTAACAATGCGGCAACGATTCCCTGCCACACACTTCGGTATAAAAAGGGGCGACGTATAAATCCGCGGGTAGCTCCCACCAGTTGCATGGTGTTAATTATAAATCGTTTAGAATAAACCGATAAACGTATCGTATTGTTTATTAATGCTATAGCAATTAAAAATAATAACCCGCTAAAAATTAAGATAATTAAGCTTATCTTGCGGATATTCTCATTTACAAGGCTAACCAACGATTTTTGATAAAAAACTTCTTTAATTTGCTCGTATTGCTGAAAATCTTGTTCAATAATTTTTATGCTATCCGGATTGGCATAATCGGCATACAAGTGTACCTCAATAGAAGCTAATAAAGGATTATATCCCAAAAATTCGATAAAATTTTCACCCAACTCCTCCTCCAATTCTTTTGCGGCTTGCTCTTTCGTAATATACTTTGTCGATTTCACATATTCTGCTGCATCCAGGGTTTTTTGCAAAAGAATCACATCCACCTCTTTTACATTTTCCTTAAGAATAATCGAAAACCCAATATTTTCCTTCACATATTCAGAAAGTCGTTGAGCGTTTAGAATCAACAGCCCAAGCACTCCTAACATAAATAACACTAAGGTAATGCTTATGATAGAAGTTAAATAGGAACTTCTAAGCCTGCGTTTTGTTACTGCCGGTTCTTTTTTTGCCATGGAGCTTAAAAAATAATCGTGCTAATATACAAATTAATAAAGCAAATTTAATGATTTAACGACTAATCCTCCTGTTTAATTTTACGAAGGTATAAAAATAATTCTTTCCCTATAATTGCAAAAAATAACAACAATAAAATGATTGAACTTGCTAAGGAAATTTTATTTCCTATAAAATATGATTTGGGATGAAATTTAAATTCAATCGTATGTTCCCCTTCCGGGATAACCATTGCCCGTAATACATAATTCACCCGAAAGTGCTCAGCCGGTTTATCATCAATAAAAGCATTCCATCCTTTGGGATAATAAATTTCTGAAAATACAGCCAACTCTTGTTCCGCACAGGTAGCTTCATACAGCAGGTGGTTAGGTTCATAACTTACCAGCTTGATCGAAGAATTGGTATCTTTTGTAAACTCTCTACCTTCGACATGATGTGCAAAACGATCATCAACAATTACCTCTCTGGAAGGGTTAAAATCAGATAAAGCATCAATCTCTGCGTCGGCATCAGGCACCATTCGATAATTCTCAACAAACCATACATTGCCAAGTGCTTCGGGATTTCGTTGGGCAACCGGCTGGTTATCCTGTCCCTGTACAATAAAATATTTGGTGTTCAGCATGTTCAAAACATCCATGTTGTTTTGCGAAATCTGATAATCAATCAAATCCTGGTAACGCTGCATTTTAGCACCATGGTAACCCCCAATCGATTTATGAAAGTAGGATGTACTGGCATCATTAAAGGTGTTTACAGCAACATTCAGCACCCTGAAATTCGGATCCTTATCCTGAAGGATTTGCTGATCGGCACGGGTCATTTGGAAGGGTTGTTTTGCTTCGCGCTTGCTTACAAAATTATTGTCGTTTAAATAGCGCTTATCAACGGCCCACATATCAACCAAGATAAGCACACCCAAAGCAAGCAGAGTATATTTTGTTTTCATCTTGCCAGAAATGTAAGCCCATATAGCACCTGCTGCCAGTAAAATAAAAATTAATGAGCGAAAAGCATCACGCTGTAAAAATGCTTTCCGGTCTTCGCGAATAGCATCAACCAATGCCTGCCCGCCCTGTGCAATAATCCGCTGGTCGGATTCTGCAGAAAAATCGAAAAATAAACCCGGCAATAAAGCAAAAAATAATGCAACCCCGCCAACGATATATAGCGAATTTTTGAAGGCTTTCATCAGCTTTTGCTTTTCGATGGAACCATCCATCACCTTTTTCAAGGCCAACATGGCCATGAGCGGAATGGTAAACTGGGCAACCACTAAGGTCATTGAAACTGCACGGAACTTATTGTACCCCGGAACATAATCCAAAAAGAAATTGGTAACCAACGGGAAATTCTTTCCCCAGGCTAACACAATGGATAGAACGGTTGCGGCAATCAGCCACCATTTTATTTTGGGATCCAACAGATAAATTCCCAGGACAAAAAGAAATATAATGATCGCACCCACATAAACAGGCCCGGATGTAAAAGGTTGTGCTCCCCAGTATAAATAAGGAAAATGCTGTACTACCTGCGAAGCATAACGGGGCCCTTGTGCCGTTTCAAAAAATTCATAAACGGCCGAATTTTTCCCCAGGTTTACATCACTTCCACCTCCTTTAAAATTGGGAATTAACAGGGTCATTGTTTCATCGATTCCATAACTCCAGTCGGTAGCATAATCCTTATCCAGCCCCGAAGTTTTATTGGCCTCATCTTTGGTTAACTCGGTTTCGCCACGCATGGAGTATTTCCCATATTCATAGGTAGTCCAGATCGAACTAAAGTTACTGCCAACCGCAAGGATAGCTGCAATAATTAACACGCCGGTAGCTTTTAAAAACTGTGGATAATTTTTATCTTTTATCGTGAATATTAACTCCACCATTCCATATACCACCACAATAATCAGGGTATAATAGGTTATTTGCAGGTGATTGACCAGCAACTGCAAAGTAAGAAAAATAGCCGTAATGGCTGCACCCAGAAGCACCCTGCCACGATACGTTAAATAAATACCGGCAATAATGGGTGACATATACGCAATGGCAAATACTTTGGTATTGTGCCCGGCAGCAATTACAATAAAGTAATAGGACGAAAAAGCAAAAGCTATTGCCCCTACTGCACTAAGCCAGGGCCTTGCTCCAAAAATTAATAATGCAATATAGAATCCTAACAAACAAATAAAAAGTTGATCAGCTGGCCGGCTCATAAATTTCAACAATCGATCCACATATTTAACCAGGTTGTTCTTATACTGAACAGATATTAGATAAGCCGGCATGCCACCGAACATACTGTTGGTCCAAAGTGCTTCTTCGCCGGTTTCCTCACGAAAATCACGAACCTCCTTTGACATCCCTAAATAAGTGGTTTTATCTCCCTGCTGGATCTCTCTACCTTCTATTAAGGGCGAAAAATAGACATAAGATACTAGGATAAAAAGAATCACTGAAACTAAGTGCGGGTAAAAACGGTTGAATGGAATATTTTTCATAGGTATAGTTATTTTTCAAAAATCGTTGATTTACAGAATGTCATTACTTGTTTCAAACAGATAAATTTTGCAAATAAAGCAATAAAGTTAACATATTAAAACAAATTTAATAAAACGAAAAGTTTTAAAAATATATTTATCATCCATAAATCTTTATTTTCTTCGTATTTTTGAAACAATTCTATTAAAGAAATACCGATGAAAATTGGAGTAATTGTTGATAATGAATTTAACCATGATGCCCGGGTAAGGAATGAGTGTAAGATTCTTGCAGAGGCCGGGCACCAGGTAACCGTTCTGTGCTTTAATTTTGGCAAATATCAGACGTTTGAAAAAATTGAACAGATAAATGTCCACAGGATAAAAATAAATCATAAATTAAGGAATATCCTTTTTGCTTTCAACAACTCCATTGAATTATATAACCTTTTATGGAGCGCAAAAATTAAGAAGTTTATCCATAAAAACAATATTCAGGTGTTGCATGTTCACGACCTTTATATGGCTAAAGCCGCCCATTATGCGACAAAAAACACAACGATAAATTTTACGCTTGATTTACATGAAAATTATCCGGCTGCGGTAAAAGGATACCAATGGATGTATCAGTTCCCGTTTACTTATCTGATAAGGCCTAAAAAATGGGAGCGATTAGAGAAAAAATATTTAGGATATCCCAAAAACATTATTGTTCTTAGCGAATCGTTTCGAGATGATTTGCAATTAAAATATCCTTTTTTAAAAGAAAAAGCATTTGTAGTGTATCCCAATGTTCCGGATTTAGAAGCGTTTAAAAATTATCAGATAGATCAAACGATATTTCCGAAAAATGATGATTTTATTCTTTTCTATTTTGGGGTTATATCTCAACGACGAGGCATCTTTACGGTCATTGAGGCACTAAAAAAAATAATTAAAGACATTCCATCGGTAAAACTACTGTTAATTGGCCCTGCAGATAAAGCTGAAAAAGAAAAATTCCTGAAAACAATCAATCATACGAATCTGAAAAAGCATATTACCTGGTATCCCTGGAAAGATATAAGTTTACTCCCTTCCTATATTCATTGTAGTGATGTGTGTTTATCCCCAATTGTAAAAAACGACCAACACGAATCGGGAGTAGCCAATAAAGTATTTCAATACATGCTATTTGAGCGGTCATTGGTTGTCTCTGATTGTAAACCCCAGGCAAAAATCATTAGCGAAGAGCAATGCGGATTGGTATTTAAAAGTGGAGATACTGAGGATTTAGCCCAAAAGGTTATTACACTCTATCAGAACAAAGAAATGAGAATAAAGATGGGAAAAAATGGAAAGAAAGCGATAGAGATGAAGTACAATACTCCAAATTTTGGAAAGAATTTAGTTAATTTGTATGATTAAGATTTTATCCATGAAATTAACAACGATTAAAAACATCACTTTAGAAGATATTTACTGGCGATTAAAAGCCGGCAAATCAAAAAAACGGATGACTGTTTTTGAGTTAAGATCGGATTTAAACAAGCATATCCAAAATCCCGTTTTTTTTCTTTCCACCGGAAGGTGTGGTACCAAATGGTTTTCAAATTTATTAACTCATCATAAAGAATTATTCGTTTTACACAATCCTGTTCCCAGTCTTGCCATACAAAGCAAACTGGCTTACGAAATCTTTAAAACGGGAAATTTGAAGAATAGTCATCTTGATTTATTACAAGAAATTTTCCTTACCGGGAGAGAACAACACTTAAGGTATAGTTTTAAAACAAACAAAAGATACATTGAAACAAATAATTACATCACCTTTTTTGCTCCACTTTTAATTAAACTTTTTCCTGATGCAAAATTTGTGCATCTCTATAGACATCCGGGAGAGTTTGTACGATCTGCCATACGTAGAAATTACTATACCAAAAATAACCCCGAAAATCTAAAAAGGATTGTTCCTTTAGATGGCCAACAAAAAGAGCAATGGGAGCAATTTTCACAAATAGAAAAAACCGCCTGGTTATGGAATGAAACCAATTTATTTATTGAACAGTTTAAAGAAAAAAAACCCGAAAAAGTTTTTGATTTTAACTTTAATGAGTTAACTACAGATCATGTAATCAAATTATTACAGTTTCTGGAAATTCAAATAAACCACGGAATCATCAGCAAATCGCTTAACAAAAAAACCAATGTTCAAAAAAAGGGGAATTTCAAAAAATATTCAAACTGGGAAAAAACAAAAAAACAAGAGTTAATCAACATATGTAATGAATTAGCTGCAAAGTACAACTATAACTTATAACTTGTTTTAAATAATGAAAAATTTAAACATCACCATTATTGGTAATTCAGTTGCTCTTAGGGTAAGACCACCTAAACAATACCCTGATAATAAAAATTACACTAAATTACTTGAAAAAGAATTGAGTACTCAACTTCCATCACATAATATAAGGTTAATAAATAAAGCAATTGGAGCCTTAACAACTTATGATGTAATTCAAAAAATTGATGAGTATATTAATACTTTTCCTGAATTTTATATTATAAATTTAGGAGTTGTTGATGCTTCTACAAGAGAAATTCCCAAGTGGCTGAACCAATGGATTAATTCCAAAAAAGAAAACTTCATTCTTTTTTTAGTACATGCATTTTATAATCATTTAATCAAAAGATACAGATCGTTTTTTGTTAAACTAAGAGGTAAAAAAAGCTGGATATCTAAAAAAAAAATTAAAAAATATTTTTCAGAACTTGTCCAAACTTTAACCAAAGAAACCAATGCAAAAATAATAGTTATTCCTATTAATCCGGCGAATCAACGGGTAGAAAAGCAATTACCCGGATCCTTAAAAAAACACTTGGAATACAATAAAATTATTGAAAAAATAATTAAAGACTATTCCCATGAGTTTTTAAATACAGACTTTCTAAAACACGAAATCCATTATCCTGATGGTGTTCATTATTCTTATGAAGGCCATCAAATTATTGCGAAAGAAATTAGTAAAATCATTTTAAAATATATTCGCTAAGTGGAAGGTTATTTATCGAAATCAAAAATAAACTACACTCTTTTTCATGTATCTCAATCTGTTGATTTACAAAAAATAAAAGACTTGTTTTATTTTTGCACCACACAAAATATTCCTGCGGATTTAAAAAATAAAATTATTTTTACCCTATCTGCACAAAACTTAAATTTCGAACATATTTCATGGGTGGAGGACATTCCCATTCTATTCCCGGCTAAAAACAAACAAGAACTTTATTCCATTGATCAAAACAACAATTTAATCTTTCATCACGACTTACTTAAATCTGCATTTTATCTGCTTTCGGGATACCAGGAATTAAACCCTGCATACAGGGATCGTTTTGGCCGTTTCCCTTATGAGCTATCCATCCAAAAAAAACTGGGGATTATAAAAAAACCGGTGGTTAATTATTATTTTGAGTTCATAATCAAAGGACTGGAAGAATTCTGCAAAATCCACAACCTGGATTTTAAAAAAAAGAAACCATATTCCCCGTTTGCCTTCTTTTTATCGCATGATGTGGATAAAATTGATACGTACAACATCTATGATTTTATTTACTATACGAAAGTATTGTTTGGTTTGGCTAAAAAAAAGATCCCTTTTTCGAAGAAAATAAGAAAAGTCGCTGAATACGGGTTCCATTATCTTTTTACCAAAAAAAACCCAAACTGGGATTTTGATTTTTTGCTAAGCCTTGAAAAAAAATTTAATTTCACTTCAACCTATTACTTTTTACCCAAAGATCTCAAACATCAGGATGCTTATTATTCTTTTAACGAAA
>JAYEKP010000179.1:0-2050 GCA_034661075.1 Bacteroidota bacterium | reverse complement strand
ATAGCCAATTTATATTTTAGTTGGTTAGTACTACAAAAATAAGGGCTCTTTAAACAAGAGCTCTAAATTGGCTATCTTTTTTTATTATTTAGGACAGATGTGCTCTTTCATCTAAAATAAATTTTTCTTGAAAAAATCATCTCTAAATTTTTGGTATTTGTGAATTAATCTGTAATATTGCATTGTTTTTCCAAAGAAACAATTGTTAATCAACTCCTTCAGTAAAAAATCATTCGTTTTACTGGCGAAATCAATAAAAAACAAATTATATTCATAAAATACTTAATCAAAATAACTAATTTTCATAGTAAAATATGTACGACATTCTTGAATTGAATAAAAAATTGGTAAGTGAATTACGCGAAATTGCGAAATCACTCCAAATTAAAAAAGTTGAATCGCTTAAGAAGCAGGATTTAATATACAAAATTCTTGATCAACAAGCTATTAATGCCACCAGCGATTCTAAATCCGATAAAAAAATATCCGGACGTAAAAGAAGCAATGAGCAATCACCATCTAATGCAAAAACGGATGCTTCAAGGACTTCTAGAAAATCGAAAGAAAAATCTGAGCCGATTAAAAAGGTGCAAAAACCTGAAGATAAAAAAGAAGTTTTAGCAAAGGAAATAAAATCTAAACCTGAAGAATCGAAAAAGGTTATTGAAAAGAAAGATAACAATTATAATGAAAATAATCGAAGAGGGCCCTCAAGATCATCGAATAATTATCAAAAACGATCGCAAGATAAAAGAAATGATCGCTCCTTCGAATTCGACGGAATTATAACTAACTCAGGAGTTTTAGAAATAATGCCTGATGGTTATGGCTTCTTACGTTCATCTGAATTTAATTACCTTAATTCTCCTGATGATATCTATGTTTCACAGTCGCAAATTAAACTTTTTGGGTTAAAAACCGGAGATACGGTTGAAGGAACTATTCGTCCACCTAAAGAAGGAGAGAAATATTTCCCGTTAATAAAAGTTGAAAAAATTAATGGACGTAGCCCGGATTTTATTCGCGATAGAGTACCTTTTGATTATCTTACACCCCTTTTTCCTGAGCAAAAGTTTACCTTAAATAATAATAAAAACGATAAGCTATCCACACGTATCGTTGATATGTTTTCTCCCATAGGTAAAGGACAGCGTGGGCTAATTGTTGCTCAGCCAAAAACTGGAAAAACCGTTCTGTTAAAAGATATAGCAAATGCTGTCGCTGCAAATCATCCCGAAGTTTACATGATTGTTCTTTTAATCGATGAACGTCCTGAAGAGGTAACGGATATGGCACGCAGTGTTAATGCAGAAGTTATTTCTTCTACCTTCGACGAACCAGCTGAAAGACACGTGCGTGTTGCAAATATAGTATTGGAAAAAGCCAAACGATTAGTGGAATGCGGACATGATGTTGTAATTCTGCTCGATTCGATTACCCGTTTGGCAAGAGCTTTCAATACCGTATCTCCCGCTTCAGGAAAAGTATTATCCGGAGGTGTTGATGCAAATGCACTGCATAAACCAAAAAGATTTTTTGGAGCAGCCCGTAATATCGAAGAAGGTGGCTCGCTTACTATCTTGGCTACTGCACTTACCGAAACCGGTTCGAAAATGGATGATGTTATTTTCGAAGAATTTAAAGGGACAGGTAATATGGAATTACAGCTTGACCGAAAACTTTCGAACAAGCGTATTTATCCTGCGGTTGATATTACAGCTTCAAGTACACGTCGAGAAGAGTTGTTACTTGATAAGGAAATGTTAAATAAAATATGGATTCTTCGTAATTATTTAACCGATATGAATTCTACTGAAGCGATGGAGTTTTTACGCGACAGGCTGGTGAAAACGCAAACCAACGAAGAGTTTATTATCTCGATGAATGCCGATTAAATGTTTAACAACACATATTTAGCTAAAATGCGGGCTTATGTCCGCATTTTTTGTTTTGTAAATAAGATAAATAGGAGCTTATTTGAAATGAAAATGAATAAGTTCTTTCGTTGTCTATTTTTTAACTTTCACTGCCAAATATGAGAATTTTATTT
>JAYEKP010000178.1:0-10492 GCA_034661075.1 Bacteroidota bacterium | reverse complement strand
TTCCTTGATAAACCTGCCAGTATGGGTAATTCAAAAATTTTAAAATCATGAAGGTGTTTTAATAATTGATAATTATGATCTATTGTTTTTCCAAAACCAAAACCAGGATCAATAATTAAATCATTAATCCCCAAAAGTTTTAAATGATCCACTTTTTTAGCAAAATAACGGATAACCTCTTTTACCACATTTTTATATTTTGGATTATCTTGCATGTTTTGCGGAGTGCCCTGCATGTGCATCATAATGTAGGGAACCTGATGCCTGGCAATAACCTCAAACATCCTAGAATCCATATCACCCGCTGAAATATCATTAATAATTTCAATCTTAAAATTTTTAATAACATGTTCTGCTACAACTGCTCTAAAAGTATCAATAGAAAGGATGATATCCGGAAAATGTTTTTTTATTAGTTCTATAATGGGAGTTAAACGATTAATTTCTTCTTTCTCAGAAATATCTTTTGCCCCCGGCCTTGATGAGTAAGCTCCGATATCTAAAATATCGCAACCTTCATTGATCATCTGTTGTACTCGTTCAATGATTTGGGTGTGCGTGGCATATTTCCCTCCATCATAAAAAGAGTCTGGGGTAATATTTAATATGCCCATAATTCGAGGTTTTGACAAATCCAATAATTCCCCTCCGCAATTGATGGTTAATTTTCTTGAAAAAAATGTATCTTTAGCCTGCATTTTTATACTATGGTTGGGTTTTTATAACGCAACAAATGTAATAAATTTTAAGCGTATTAAAACAGCACTAAATCGGTAAATCAGAATATTAAAAATATGAAGTTTATTGTTATTGAAGGATTAGACGGATCGGGAAAGTCAACACAAATCAAAAATCTGAAAAAATATCTTGAACAGCATCATATTGATTATGAATATCTTCATTTCCCGCGGACGGACTCCAGAATTTACGGCGATTTAATTGCTCGATTCTTGCGAGGAGAATTGGGTAACATGGAGTCGGTGAACCCTTATTTGATTGCTCTGATTTATGCAGGTGATCGGAACGATGCCAAGGAAATAATTAATCAATGGTTACAACAGGGTAAACTTGTAATTGTTGATCGTTATGTTTATTCAAATATTGCTTTTCAGTGTGCAAAATTAAAATCAGAAAAAGAAAAGATTGAATTAAGTAAATGGATCAAGGACTTAGAGTATGATTATTATCATATTCCATTTCCTGATTTGAATATATTTTTGGATGTGCCATTTGAATTTACGAAACGAAATTTAACAAAACGACGACACGGAGACGAACGAAATTACCTGAATGGTAAAGAGGATATTCATGAAAAAAATATAGATTTTCAAAATGAAGTAAGAAATATCTATTTGCGTGAAGCAAAGAACGATCCTCAATTGAGAATAATAGAATGTGCCGACAAAAATGGGGTTATGTCGGAACAAAATATAATTTTTGAAAAATTAATTGATTTGTTAAAAAAAGAAAATATTATTTAGTAACGTATAAAAATTGCAATAATAAAATGAATAAACTTAATCATTATAGCCGAATAATTTTGGGTGTTGTATTTATTTTTTCTGGATTTGTTAAAGCGGTAGATCCCTTGGGATCGATGTATAAATTTAATGATTATTTTACTGCTTTTGGATTAGAATTTCTTTCGGTAATTGCTTTACCATTGGCTATTTTATTAAGTACATTAGAATTTGTTCTTGGATTTTCCTTACTTTTTGCCACAAAACGAAAAATAACTGCATGGGTAACTCTTTTGTTTATGAGTTTATTTACCATTCTTACTTTGTTCCTGGCAATCTTTAATCCTGTATCCGATTGTGGGTGTTTTGGCGATGCTATTATTATGACGAACTGGGAAACATTTTGGAAAAATGTGGTATTAATGATTTTTACCCTGATTGTTTTTGTTCATCGAAATAAATATGAAGTACATTGGAAAAACCTAAATCAATGGCTGGTACTATTAATACCATTTATTTTTAGTGTATCACTTTCTTTATACTGCTATTTTAATTTGCCCATACTCGATTTCAGGCCCTATACTATTGGAACCCATATCCCTGAAAAGATGATCATTCCGGAAGATGCGCCAAAAGCTGAATATGAAACAATATTGCTTTATGAGAAAAATGGGAAAGTAAAAGAGTTTACGTTGGATAACCTGCCAGATTCTACCTGGCAGTGGGTTGAAACACAGAATGTATTGATTAATGAGGGTTATGTACCACCTATTCATGATTTTACTATTCAAACATCTAGTGGAAATGATATAACGGATATCGTTTTAAACGACCCTAAATTTAATTTCTTGATGATTGCATACAACTTAAACGAAACAAGTGTTAAGAATATAGATCAAATTAATGAACTGGCCGCTTATTGTAAAACGTCGGGCAAATGCAACTTTATTTGCCTTACGGCATCTGTCGAATCGGTTATTCAGGATTTTAGCGAAAAAACCAATGCGCAATATATGTTTTATGCTACCGATGAAATTACCTTAAAGACTATTGTGCGGGCAAATCCCGGAATTGTTTTATTGAAACAAGGAACAATTTTGGATAAATGGCATCATCGAAATATTCCTACTATAGAAGAAATAGAGCATTTGTATCTTAACAATGATAAATATAAAAAAGAACTTAAGAATCCTGAGAAAGAAGTTTTAGCCGATAATTAACGATAAGAAAAAATTTGTGTTAAATTTTTTAATGAAACGGTTTTTATACGCCCTGCTAATATTGTGGGGTGTTATTACCGTTATTTTTTTCTTGTTTAATGTTTTGCCCGGCGATCCTGCTCAAATGATGTTAGGGCAACGAACGGATATATCTACCGTTGAATCTATCCGTAAAGAATTAGGTTTAGATCGTTCGGTAGGGATGCAGTATGTAAAATATATTAATGATCTTTCTCCTGTTTCCGTCCATCATGCAAAAAATGAAGCCAGTTATTTTTACCTTGACTCAGAAAAATATTCTCCTTATCATTCTATCTTTACGACCCATAAGAAATATACTTTAGTGCTGAAAAAACCATATTTACGTCGCTCATACCAAAGTAAAAAACAAGTTTCTGCAATTATTGGCGAAACCTTACCTAATACATTTATATTGGCCATTGCTTCTATTGTTTTTGCAACACTTCTTGGTTTGTTTATCGGAATCATAGCTGCCCTGAAAAAAGATACTGTTTTCGATCGCTTATCCCTGTTTTTTTCTGCCTTTGGCATGTCACTTCCTTCATTTTTTGCCGCCATAATTATCGGATGGATTTTTGCTTTTTTGTTAGCAGATATAACAGAGCTAAACCTTACCGGAAATATTTATGAGATTGATGATTTAGGCGAAGGAATGCATTTGCAATTAAAAAATTTAATCCTTCCGGCATTAACCTTGGGAATTAGGCCTTTAGCTATTGTTATTCAATTGTCGCGTAATTCATTGCTGGATGTATTATCCCAGGATTATATTCGGACAGCAAAAGCGAAAGGCCTGAGATTCTCCAGAATTATTTGGAAACATGCTTTAAGGAACTCGCTTAATCCTGTTATTACTGCAATTTCCGGGTGGTTTGCCTCGTTAATGACAGGGGTTGTTTTTGTTGAATATATTTTTGGATGGAAAGGACTTGGTTTTATTATTGTTGATGCATTGAATCAATACGATTTCCCGGTTGTATTAGGATGTATTCTCACCATTTCATTAATTTTTATCATTATTAATACATTGGTTGATATTGTTTATGGCATATTAGACCCCAGAGTGCGCATAAGTAATTAAAAACTTTTTTGATTTATTAAATTATATAACCTTTTAATTTTTTATTTTTGAGTAAATATCAACTCAAAAAATTATTTAATTATGAGAAAAAATATTGTTGCAGGAAATTGGAAAATGAATAAAACCTTCCCCGAAGGGGTGGAGTTAATTCAGCAAATTGTAAATCAATCCGATGTGGTAAACAATGTTGAATTGATTATTGCTCCGCCATTTATCCTTACCGCTGAAGCTTCTAAATTATTAAAAGATTCGGCCGTGAAACTGGCAGCTCAAAACTGTTCAAATTATAAAGAAGGAGCTTATACCGGAGAAATCTCTGTTTCAATGCTTAAATCAATAGGAACCGAATATGTTATTTTAGGGCATTCTGAACGACGTAAATATTTCAAAGAAACGAATGAAAAAATTAATGAAAAGATTAAACTTAATTTAGAAATTGGGCTTAAACCTATTGTTTGTTGTGGCGAGGTGCTTGCAGAAAGAGAAAAGGAAGAACATTTCCAGGTAGTAAATAAGCAAATAAAAGAAATGTTTGAGGGAATTAATGCCGAAAATATGAGAAACATTATTATTGCTTATGAACCAGTTTGGGCAATTGGCACGGGCAAAACAGCTACCCCCGAGCAAGCGCAGGAGATGCATCTTTTTATTCGGGAAAAAATCAAAAATTCATACGGTTCACAAATAGCCAATGATATATCTATTTTATATGGTGGAAGTTGCAAACCTTCGAATGCAAAAGAACTGTTTGCCAACCCCGATGTGGACGGAGGATTAATTGGTGGAGCCTCCCTTAAAGCCGATGATTTTTTAGAAATAGCTAAGTCTTTTTAAATATTATAATGGATTATATTGAATTATATTGCCAGGTGGAAGCGGAAAATCCTGAAGCAGTCATTGAAATAATTATTGCTGAATTAAACGAGCTAGGTTACGAGAGTTATGATGAGGAAGAAGAGGGATTAAAAGCGTATATCTTAGAAAAGTTTTTTGATTTTGATGCTGTTAAAAAATTGCAAGTTAATACTTTATCTAACTGTACATTGGATTATTCCTGGAAAGTGATTGAGACACAAAATTGGAATCAGGTTTGGGAAAAAAGTTTTAATCCAATTATCATAGATAATCAGTGTGTTATTCGGGCTCCTTTTCATAAAGAAACGCCAAAATTACAATATGAAATTATTATTGAACCAAAAATGTCGTTTGGAACCGGACATCATGAAACAACGTATTTGATGTTAAAAACCATGCTTGAGCTTGATTTTAAAAATCAAACGGTATTAGATATGGGATGCGGAACAGGTGTTCTTGCCATTTTTGCAAAATTAAAAGGAGCAAAAGGAGTAACGGCAATTGATGTGGATGAATGGGCTTATACCAATACTCTTGAAAATATTGAAAAAAATAATTGCAACGATATTCATGTTTTACAGGGTGATGCATCTTTGCTTGTAGGCCAGAAATTTGATATTATCCTTGCAAATATTAACCGAAATATATTAATAGATGATATACCTAAATATGCCCGGGTATTAAAAAAGGAAGGAATCTTATTATTAAGTGGATTATACGACCGTGATTTATCTATGATTAAAGAGGAAGCTGAAAGTCATCAGCTGAAATATAAATCGCACATAGAAAAACATAACTGGGTAGCTGCATTATTTTACAAACTTTAATTAAAGCCTGAGTGTAATGAAAAAGATATCGATCAAAATAATACTCATTCTTGTTCTTTTTTTTACTACATTTTCTTTTTTATCAGCACAAGATTTAAAAGAATTTAGTACGGATACAGCACAATTTATTGAACAATTCGAAGAATTTGTAAAACGAAATATTTCAGAACAAAAAGAGGATAGCCTGGATGTGTTTATTGATCGATGGAATACAGGTTATTTTACTGACGAAATAAAAACCCGCTTTATTGATGTTTGTAATTTAATGCTTGGTAATAAAGCTCGCCGGAATCCTCATTTTACAAAATATTTTGATCTGGTAATGATTTTTCATCAATCGGAAGAAGATTTTAAAAACTATTCCGATTGGGAAAAGGGAATATATTATCTTTTTGAAAATGAAAAAAATCCGCTTCGTCTGGTTAATGCTTATTTCGATAATACCAAATCGCTAATTGAACAAAATTGTATATATGGAACTTATGCTACAAGCTGGTTTGTTACGAATAAAAACTATAGCATCGAAACCGAACAAGATTTAAAATTTGTTTTTGCCCAAACAGATCTTTATTGTAAAATAAAAAAGGATAGCATTTCTATTGAGAATACCCATGGTGCTTACTTTCTTGTTAAAAACGAATGGAAGGGAGAGGAAGGTATGGTGACATGGGAAAGGGCTGGTTATACTGAGGATGAAGTTTATGCCAAATTGGATAAATATGCCGTAGATCTTACAAAGTCAGGATTTAAAGCTGATTCTACAATGTTTGTTAATAAACTTTATTTCGATGAACCCATATTAGGGCAATTAACGGATCAGGTAATTCATATAACTAATCCCGAAAGAGCAGTTTATCCTGAATTTTATTCCTATCAAAAACGATTTAAGATAGATAATATTTTTCCGGATATTGATTACGAAGGAGGTTTTACAATGAAGGGCGCAAACTTATTGGGTTCTGGTGACAGAGAGAACGAAGCCTTTTTAAAAATTAAAAAAGAAGAAAAAACAATATTAAACGCTTTTGCTGAAACTTTTATGTTTCGTAAAAACAGGGTTATATCAAATGATGCACAGGTTACGATTAATTTCGATAACGATTCGATTTATCATCCGGGAATTATGTTTTCTTTTCTTGCAAACGAAAAGGAATTATCCTTATCTCCATCCGACCGAATTGTTTCTAAAAGCCCCTATTATGATTCTTACCATGAAATGTCAATGAGCTTTGAACGCTTGCGCTGGAATATTGATGATGATAAAATTTATCTGACCAAAAAACGAGGAGTGGATATTGGAAATGCAACCTTCACATCATCAAACTTTTACAATTTAATTGAATTTGAACGAATTATGCTAAGAGATGATTTTCATCCGTTATTAGCTATTAAACGATATGCCGAAAAAATAAATTCACAAACCTTTACGGGAACTAATTTAGCTCATTATTTAAGTTATGATGTATATCAAATTAAGCAAATGTTGATGTTTTTAAGTGTGGATGGATTTTTATTTTACGATACGGATAATGATATTGCCACAATTAATACAAAACTTTACGAATTTGTTGATGCAAGGTTTGGACGAATTGATTATGATGTCATGAAATTTAATTCCAGTACTAGTGGATTAGAACACAATGGAATAATTGATTTATCAACCAAAGATTTAATAATTAATGGTGTTCCCAGGATTTTTCTCTCCGATTCACAAAATGTGGCTATTTATCCACATAACAGACAAATTGTTATGAAAAAAAACAGGGATTTTAGCTTTGGAGGAGTAGTGGATGCCGGTTTATTTACTTTTTTTGGCAATGATTTTTATTTTGAATATGATACTTTTAAAATTAATTTGAATAATATCGATTCTTTAAGTATACAGGTAAAAACAGAAGAATACGATTTATACAATAAAGCTGTTTTAGCAAGTGTTAAAAATACGATAGAAAATGTTACCGGAAACCTGCTCATTGACCATCCGCAAAACAAATCAGGATTACAGAACTTTCCTGAATACCCTGTTTTTAATAGTCATGAAAATTCATTTGTTTATTATGATGATTATTCCATTCAAAATGGAGTTTACAAAAGAGATAACTTTTATTTTCAGCTAGAGCCATTTACTATTGATAGTTTGGATAATTTTACCACCAAAGGATTGCATTTTGATGGAAGGTTTTATTCTGCAAATATCTTTCCCCCTTTTGATGATGCTGTATATATGCGCCCTGATTATTCATTGGGTTTTTTAAGAAAGACACCCCCAGATGGATTTCCTCTTTACGAGGGGAAAGGAAAATATTATAATATTATTGATCTAAGTAACCGAGGGTTAAGAGGCTCTGGTACGTTGGAATATCTTACTTCAACGGTAAAAACCGATAGTATAATTTTTTATCCGGATTCTACAAAAATACATGCACATGATTTTACCATAGCTCAGCGGACTTCGGGAATTGAATATCCTAATCTTGAAGCAAATGAAATTGATATTAAATGGTATCCCTATCAAGATGTTATGTATGCTGATCAAACCAATAAACCCTTTCAGATGTATAATCCTGAAACCAATTTTTCAGGGTCATTAACATTAAAACCTATTGGCCTGGTTGGCAATGGAACAATGAACCTGGAAAAAGCAACATTAAAATCGAAACAATTTAATTTTGATGCAAATGCTTTTAACTCGGATACTACAAGTTTTAACTTAAAATCAATCGACAAAAATGATTTTAATTTTATAACGGAGAATTTAAACGGAGAAGTAGATTTTACTACCCAATCGGGCGATTTTTATTCTAATGAATCATTTACAATAGCTCAATTCCCCAAAAATTTATATGTCAGCTATCTTGATCAATTTAACTGGGATATGGTTAAAGATGAGATCGCTATAGAATCGAGCCCCCAGGTCGATTCTTTGGCTTCGGATGAAATTAAAAAACTGGCAGAACTAAAAGATGATCATTTACCCGGTGCTTTATACATGTCGATACATCGCAGCCAGGATTCTTTACGTTTTGCCTCTACAAAAGCTATTTATCGGTTAAAAGACAGCACCATAAATGCAACAGAAGTTGATTATATTAAAGTGGCCGATGCACAGATTTTTCCCCATGAAGGAGATGTTACCATTGGCCATCAGGCAAAAATGAAAACCTTATTCGATGCCGAGATCTTAGCCAATACAACATCTAAATTTCATAAAATTTATAAAGCAAAACTAGATCTTAAAGACAGAAATAATTACACCGGATCGGGTGATTACGATTATATGGACGAGAATAAAGAAACACAGATTATTCATTTTACGAATATTTATGTAGATACTTCTTTACAAACCAGAGCAACCGGAAGAATAGATGAAAAAGAAAACTTCACCCTTAGTCCTGTTTATCACTATAGTGGCGACGTAGAACTTCAGGCAGCCCAACAATTTCTGACATTTAAAGGTGGCGTAAAAATTGAACATGATTGCCCTCTTATTCCAAAAGAACTAGCTTATTTCGAATCAGAAATTAATCCAGACAGTATTTATATTCCGGTTCCTGAAGGATTAAATAGCACTACCGGAAGAGGTTTATATTCATCTCCTTTTATTACCAAAGATTCATCGCATATTTATACCACCTTTTTATCGCAACGGCGCGATCCTAACGATGAACCAATTGTTTCTGCATTTGGATACTTGCATTATAACAAAAATGCCAATAAATATATTATTACCGATCGGTCAAAATTCTTAAATCCGGATACTACAGGAAGCCTGATTGATTTACAAAGAAGTTTCTGCTTGTATCATGGAGAAGGTTTAATTAATTTAGGCATTGACCTCGGACAGATTCAATTTAATCCTGCAGGTTCATTTAGTCATAAATTAGAAAATAATGAGATTAAGTTAGATCTGGTATTTCCAATGGATTTCTTCTTCTCTGATGCCGCTTTAGATTCGTTGATGCAAGATATTAATGCACAAGAAAATCTTGATGAGATGAGTATAACCGCTACATTTTTTGAAAATTTTTTAACAGAAATTGTTGGTGCTCATGATTATAATGAATTTAACAATCAGATCACTCTTTATGCCAACGAGGCAAAAATCCCAAAATCTACTCAGCATACCCTGCTTTTGGGAAATTTAAAATTAAAATGGTTTACCGAGTTAGGTTCTTATCTTAATTATGGTAAAATTGGTATAGCAACAATTAATAATAAACCGGTGAATAAATATGTGGAGGGCTATTTTCAGTTGTTAAAACGCCGAAGCGGGGATATCATGAAATTTTACTTTAAACTCCCCAATAACCATTATTATTATTTTTCTTATACGCGAGGGGTAATGCAGACATTGTCTAATAATGATAAATTTTTAGATGCGATAAAGGAAATAAAAAGACGTAAACGAAAATTAAGAACAAAACGCGGGGAAACGCCTTACCGTTATATTGTGGCAACCGATCAAAATTTAGCTCAGTTTTTACGAAATATGAGGCTTTTTGAAGAAGCACAAGCTGCCGAAGAAGAAAGGCTAAAACAAGAACTTCTGGAGAAAGAAAATGAGCAAAGTCAAGAAGAGGAGTCCATGGATCAAAACGAAAGTGATGAGCAAAATAAGTCAAAAGAAACAAAGAACGAAGAGATTGAACAAAAAAATGTAGAGGCTGTTACTTCTGAAAATAAAAATGAATAATATGCACAATCTACAGAAGATCCGTATCAAAATTCACATGGATTAAAGGTTTATTCATTGGAAGAATTTTGGAATGAAAATAAAGGTAAGTCATATTCCGACATAATTGTTCAAGCAGGTTGGAAAGATGGATTGCCAAATGGCCCTTCAATGAGAATGGTTAGAAATCCCAAGGATGGAAAAATTATGGATATGCGTCATGTTATGGTAGTTGGATTTGGAAGTACTCACATCTGTCCTAAATAATAAAAAAAGATAGCCAATTTAGAGCTCTTGTTTAAAGAGCCCTTATTTTTGTAGTACTAACCAACTAAAATATAAATTGGCTATGAAAA
>JAYEKP010000177.1:0-10521 GCA_034661075.1 Bacteroidota bacterium | reverse complement strand
AAAAAAGGAAACAGAGTACAGGTTATTTTAGAATGTACGGAACATAAAGATTCAGGTCAACCAGGTACTTCAAGATATATAACAACAAAGAATAAAAAGAATACAACGGAGAGACTGGAACTTAAAAAATATAATCCAATATTAAAAAAAGTAACCGTTCATAAAGAAATAAAATAATTGAATTATGGCAAAAAAAGCAGTTGCAACACTACAAACAGGGGCTGGACGAAATTTAACCAAATGCATTAAAATGGTTAAAACCGAAAAAGGTAGTTACCAGTATATTGAAGAAATGGTAAACAACGAAAAAATAAAAGATTTTTTTGCAAAGAAATAAACCATAAGATATTACCTTAAAAAAGGCTTTCTTTCCTCAAAAGAAAGCCTTTTTTATTTCTGCCATTTGCCCAAATTGTATTAAATTTACCAGCTGATATACATTAATTTAGAAAACAATAAAACCCATGGGTACATTTGGAATATTTTCGAAAGAAAAGAAAAAAACATTAGATAAAGGATTAGAAAAAACAAAAGAAAATGTTTTAAAAAAATTATCACGTGCTGTTATCGGAAAAACAAAAGTTGATGATGAAGTATTAGATAATTTGGAAGAAGTGCTCATAACTTCCGATGTAGGCGTGGATACCACCCTAAAAATTATTGAACGAATTGATAATCGAGTATCTCGGGATAAATATCTCGGTACTGAAGAGTTGAATAATATTTTAAAAGAAGAGATCGCTGCATTACTGGAAGAGAATAATTCTTCCGACATCGAATTATCATTTAGTTCAAATAAAAAGCCCTATGTTATTATGGTTGTTGGTGTTAATGGAGTTGGAAAAACCACAACTATTGGAAAACTGGCTTATCAATTTAAGAATATGGGGAAGAAAGTTTATCTTGGCGCTGCAGATACTTTTCGGGCTGCTGCTGTGGATCAGCTCACCATTTGGGCCGAAAGAGTCGGCGTTCCTATTGTAAAACAGAAAATGGGCTCTGATCCTGCCTCTGTAGCTTTTGATGCATTAACTTCTGCTAAATCGAACGATGCAGATGTAGTCATTATTGATACTGCTGGCAGGTTACATAACAAAATCAACCTGATGAATGAGCTATCTAAAATAAAAAAGGTGATGAATAGAGTTGTAGATGGAGCACCTCATGAAATTTTATTAATCCTGGATGGTTCTACAGGGCAGAATGCCTTTGAGCAGGCTAAACAGTTTACCCATGCAACAGACGTTACTGCTTTAGCTTTAACAAAATTGGATGGAACGGCTAAAGGTGGCGTAGTAATTGGTATCTCAGACCAGTTTAAAATCCCGGTAAAATATATTGGCATTGGTGAAAAAATAGAAGATTTACAAGTTTTCAATAAAAAGGAATTTGTTGATTCTCTCTTTTCCGATTAACTGCAATATATACCAACTAGACATTTAAAAAGTTTTGATGAAAACAAAACAGAAGAATAAGCATATAAATATTATTACGCTAGGCTGTTCAAAAAACCTGGTTGATTCCGAATATGTAATGAAACAACTAGTTTCAAACGGGTTCTCGGTAAAACATAACTCTAACCAAAACGCTGAAATTGTAATCATTAACACCTGTGGGTTTATCAACGATGCCAAAAAAGAATCGATTGAAATGATTCTTCAATTTGAAGCATTAAAAAAACAAAATAAAATTGAAAAAATAATTGTTTTTGGCTGTCTGTCAGAAAGATATAGGGTTGAACTGGAAAAAGAAATTCCTTCTGTTGATCGTTATTTTGGTGTTTTTGAACAAAAAGAGTTAATTGAATTTTTGGGTGGCCAATATAAATATGATTTAGTAGGTGAACGTTTGGTTACTACTCCTAAACATTATGCCTATTTAAAAATATCGGAAGGATGTGGCCGTAAATGTTCTTTCTGTGCAATCCCCCTGATCAAAGGAAATCATAAGTCCAGGCCTATTGAAGATATTGAGGAAGAAGCGAAATGGCTGGTGAAAAATGGAGCAAAAGAAATAATTCTTATTGCTCAGGATTTATCCTATTATGGATATGATTTATATAAAACTTCCAAACTTGCCGAATTAGTTGACCGGCTCTCATCCATCAAAGGGGTTCGGTGGTTGCGTTTACATTATGCATTTCCAGCGCTGTTTCCCAATAATGTTTTAAGCCTGATGCAAAACCGTAAAAATATTTGTAAATATTTAGATATCCCTGTACAACATATTAGCGATAAGCTGTTAAAAATGATGCGGAGAGGGCATACAAAAGAAGATACTTATAAATTAATTAAAAAAATACGGAAGGAAGTACCCGATATAGCCCTTAGGACTACTTTGCTAGTTGGGCATCCCGGTGAAACAGATAAAGATTTTAACGAATTATTGGAATTTGTAAAGTTTGCTAAATTCGAACGTCTTGGAGTTTTTACTTACTCTGAAGAAGAAAATACCTATTCAGCTCTGCATTATAAAGACGATATCCCTTTTTCCATTAAACAGGCACGAATGGATGAATTAATGGAGGTTCAACAAGATATATCTAATCAGTTGAATAAAAAAAAGATAGGAGATTTATTTAAAGTTTTAATGGATAGGAAAGAGGGTATGCATTATATTGGACGTACAGAATATGATTCGCCTGAAGTAGATAATGAAGTTATTATAAATGCCGCTGGCCAAAAATTGAAAGTTGGTTCATTTTATACGGTTAAAATTATAAAATCCGAAGATTTTGATCTTTATGGTGAAGTAATTAAATAAAAAAAGCCACAAAGCTTGTCCTCTGTGGCATATAAAAATCGAAAATTTATATTAAACCAATAATTTTGCCGCATTTATAGCCGATTCATAATCGGGTTCTTCACCAATTTCAGGAACATATTCCACATACTTAACGATATTATCTTTATCGATTACAATGACTCCACGGGCGATTAACCTCAATTCTTCAATCAAAAAGCCATATTTGGATGAAAAATCTAAATCTTTATGATCTGATAAAGTGATAAGATTATCGATACCCTCGGCACCACAAAATCTTTTCAATGCAAAAGGCAGGTCATTCGAAATAGCCAAAATAACTATGTCCTCGCTTAAACTTGCTGCTTTTTCATTAAAAACATGGTTTTGCTTTGAGCATACACCGGTATCAATAGAAGGGAATAAGGATAAGATTTTTACCTTCCCTTCAAAATCAGAAAGTTTTACCGATTCAAGGTTGTTGTTTAAAACCTTGAAATCTACGGCTTTATCATTTACTTTTGTTTCTTTTCCCAGTAAAGTTACCGGATTGCCTTTAAATGTTACTTTATTTTTATTTTTTTCCATGATTATTCTATTTTTATGAATTAAAAAAAACCTTACTTTATAACAATAAAAGTAAGGCTTTGTTTACGACGTTTAGTCCTTTTTTTGTTGTTTATCTTTAGGTTTTCCCTTTGGCAATTTTTTGCCAGGAGTAGGGGTAATTACTATTTCATCCTTTTCTTTATTATAACCAACTTTTAGTATTTCGCCTTCTTTAATGGATGTTTTGATAATCACCTCAGCCATTGGGTCTTCAAGGTATTTCTGAATAGCACGTTTTAATGGCCTTGCTCCAAAATTCACATCAAATCCTTTTTCTGTGATATAATCCTTAGCATCTTTACTAATTTCAACCGAATAGCCAAGGTTTTCAACCCGTTTATAAAGTCCTTTTAGTTCAATATCAATAATTTTATAGATATCCTCTTTTGTAAGCGAATTAAAAATAACTACATCATCCAGGCGGTTTAAAAATTCGGGTGCAAAGGAGCGTTTCAAAGCATTCTGTATTACACTTTTTGTATGATGACTTGCCGATTCTTGTTTTGCCTTGGTAGAAAAACCAACACCCTGTCCAAAATCTTTAATTTGGCGGCTTCCAATATTCGATGTCATGATAATAATTGTATTCCTGAAATCCACTCTTCTTCCAAGACTATCCGTTAGCTGTCCTTCATCCAGCACCTGTAGTAATAGATGGAAAACATCCGGATGCGCTTTTTCAATCTCGTCAAGTAATACAACAGAATAAGGTTTTCTACGTACTTTTTCTGTTAATTGTCCGCCTTCTTCGTAACCAATGTATCCCGGAGGAGCTCCAACTAATCTTGAAACCGAAAATTTCTCCATATATTCACTCATATCCATACGAATCAGGTTATCCACACTGTCGAACAAATAAAGAGCAAGAATTTTAGCTAATTGTGTTTTTCCTACCCCAGTAGGCCCTAAGAAAATAAACGAACCAATGGGTTTATTAGGATCTTTTAGTCCTGCGCGGTTACGTTGAATTGATTTAACAATTTTGCCAATCGCTTCATCCTGTCCAATCACATTTTTCTTTAATTCGTCGCCCATCTTCATTAATCGCGCACCTTCGGCTTGTGCTATACGCTGTACAGGAACACCGGTCATCATGGCTACAACCTCGGCAACTTCTTCTTCAGAAACTCTTTCTCTGTTTTTAATGAGTTCTTTCTCCCAGTTTTCTTTCTCTTGTTCAAGATTATCGATTAATTTTTTTTCTGTATCTCTAAAACTTGCGGCTTTTTCAAAATTCTGATTCTTAACGGCAGCTATTTTTTCATTTCGAATATTTTCAATTTGTTTTTCCAGTTCAATAATACGATTAGGAACTACAATATTCGAAATATGTACACGTGATCCTGATTCATCCAGTGCATCAATAGCTTTATCGGGTAAATGACGGTCGCTGATATAACGCATGGTTAACTTTACACATGCTTCTATAGCCTCATCGGTATAGTTTACGTTATGGTGATCTTCATATCTTTCTTTGATATTATGCAGGATTTCAATGGTTTCTTCTTCCGAAGTTGGGTCAACCATCACTTTCTGGAAACGGCGTTCTAATGCGCCATCTTTTTCTATATGCTGACGATATTCATCCAGGGTAGTGGCTCCAACACATTGAATTTCACCACGAGCAAGGGCTGGCTTTAACATGTTGGCAGCATCCAGCGAGCCTGTTGCTCCACCGGCACCTACTATAGTATGAATTTCATCAATAAATAAAATAATATTGATTGATTTAGAAAGTTCATTTAATATGGCTTTCATTCGTTCTTCAAATTGTCCGCGATATTTTGTTCCGGCAACAATGGAAGCTAAATCTAATGTGATGACACGTTTATCAAAAAGTACGCGGGAAACTTTTCGTTGAACAATTCGTAAAGCTAAACCTTCTACAATGGCCGATTTTCCAACACCCGGTTCCCCTATCAATACTGGGTTATTTTTCTTCCTTCGGCTTAATATCTGTGCCAGGCGTTCAATTTCTTTTTCTCGGCCTACAATAGGATCTAAAGTATTGTCTTCTGCTGCTTTGGTTAAATCAATACCGAAATTATCCAATACAGGAGTTTCTGATTTTGATTTTGGGCCTGGTTGAGAAGAACCATGGCCACTTCCTTTACCTGAACCAAAAGGAATTTCATTTTCTTCATCTTCAAAATCTGCTTTTGCCTCAGGAATAATCGATTCCATTTCTGATCTTATCGTTTGATAATTAATATTTCTCTCTTCAAAAAATTGAGTTACCACACTATTTTCATCTTTTAATATGGCTAAAAGTAAATGCCCTGTATTTACTGTAGGGCTATTGAATGAACGGGCTTCAAGATATACAAGCTTTAACGCTCTTTCGGCTGTTTTAAATAGGGGGATATTATCAGAATCAGAGAGTTTTAATTTCTCATCCGATTTTATCCTTTGCTCAATTGACTTTTTAAGTTCAACAAGATTAATATTTAAGTTTTCCAGTAAATTAATCGCAATTCCTTCGCCTTCACGTAAAATGCCTAACAATAGATGCTCAGTACCTATATAAGCATTACCTAACCTAACAGCTTCTTCTTTGCTATAACTTAAAACATCCTTTATTCGTTGTGAAAATTTTGCATCCATAATTTATATATCCAAATAATATTCGAACTCTTAAAAAAACAAAATTAATACATAACCCTTTAAAATAAAAAATAATCATTCATTTCTACTGAAATAGATTTAAACACTACCCATTTTATTCATTTTGTGGGTTGTTAATTACGTTGTAAAACAAATTAATTTTCAACTTGTTCAGATGCCCTCTCAAATATTGGTTAACCCTTATTATTGTGGACAATGTTATGAACAAATAATTGTTGAAAAATCATTAATTATAAGCTTAAAATATTCGTTTATAAACGGCTATTTTAGTATTTTTGTATGATTTTAAAGAAAAATTTAATAATACGTTGAAGATATGGCAGAAGAAGAAAGAATTCATAAAATAAATATCGAAGAGGAGATGAAATCGGCCTACATTGATTATTCAATGTCGGTAATTGTTTCAAGAGCATTGCCCGATGTGAGGGATGGTTTTAAACCGGTACACCGAAGAGTATTATTCGGGATGTCGGAACTTGGTATAACCCCAAATAAATCGCATAAAAAATCAGCAAGAATTGTAGGAGAGGTGCTGGGTAAATATCACCCACACGGAGATTCATCTGTTTATGAAGCTATGGTACGAATGGCTCAACCCTGGTCTTTAAGATATCCTTTGGTTGACGGACAGGGTAATTTTGGTTCGGTTGATGGAGACAGCCCGGCTGCTATGAGATATACCGAAGCCAGATTACAAAAAATATCCGAAGAGATTTTACGTGATCTGGATAAAGATACCGTAGACTTTCAATTGAATTTTGATGATACATTAAAAGAACCTACCGTTTTACCTACCAGGATTCCTAATTTATTGGTTAATGGAGCATCGGGAATCGCTGTGGGAATGGCTACAAATATGCCCCCTCATAATTTAACAGAAACCATTGATGCCATTATTGCTTATATTGATAACAATGATATAGAGATTGAGGAGTTGATGCAATATGTTAAAGCTCCGGATTTTCCTACCGGCGGCATAATTTATGGTTATCAAGGCATAAAAGATGCCTTTGAAACAGGTAGAGGAAGAATTGTTATCCGTTCGAAAGTTGAAATAGAGACCGATTCCAATGGAAGAGAAAAAATTATTGTTACCGAAATTCCTTATCAGGTAAATAAAGCAGAGTTAATTAAGAAAACTGCAGAATTGGTAAATGATAAAAAAATTGAAGGTATCTCTAATATAAACGATGAATCGGATCGAACTGGAATGCGAATTGTTTATGATATCCGCAAAGATGCCATAGCCAATGTCGTTTTAAATAAGCTATATAAATATACACAACTTCAAACTTCATTTAATGTAAACAATATTGCTTTAGTTAAAGGAAGACCTAAGACACTTAACCTTAAGCAGCTGATTCAAAACTTTGTAAGTCATAGACATGAAATCGTTATCCGACGAACAAAATATGAATTGGATCAGGCTGAGAAGAAAGCACATGTCCTTGAAGGGTTATTAATCGCATTGGATCATTTAGATGAAGTGATTGCATTAATTAGAGCCTCACGAACTCCTGATGAAGCTAAAGAAGGGCTTATGAATAAATTTGAACTTTCTGAGATTCAGGCTAAAGCGATTCTTGATATGAGGCTCCAAAAGTTAACTGGTTTAGAGCGCGATAAAGTTAAAGAAGAATATACTGAACTTCAAAAATTAATTGCATACTTAAAATCTATTTTAGAAAGCAAAGATTTGCGTATGCAAATCATTAAAGACGAGCTGATTGAAGTTAAAAACACTTATGGTGACGAAAGGAGAACAGAAATTGTTCCGGATGAAGGAGAATTTAATCCTGAAGATTTTTATGCTGATGAAGATATGGTTATTACAATATCTCATTTAGGATATATCAAAAGAACACCCGTTACCGAATTTAAAACTCAGCATAGAGGTGGAGTAGGCTCCAAAGGGAGTACAACCCGGGATGAAGATTTTCTGGAGCATATGTTTATTGCATCAATGCATAATACCATGCTATTTTTTACTGCTGCAGGAAAATGTTTCTGGTTAAAAGTATATCAAATTCCCGAGGGTACACGAAACTCTAAGGGCAGAGCAATTCAGAACATCATTAATATTGAACCCGATGATAATGTTAAAGCTTTTATTAATGTCCGAAGCCTCGACGATGAAGAGTATATCAGGAACAATTACATTGTGATGTGTACCAAAAAAGGAGTGGTGAAAAAAACACAGCTTGAAGCTTATTCACGTCCAAGAGTAAATGGTGTTAATGCTATTACCATTAAGGAAGGTGATCATTTACTGGAAGCAAAATTAACAGACGGAGAAAGTGATATAATCCTGGCTACGAAAGAAGGAAAAGCCGTTCGATTTAATGAATCGAAAGTTAGAGCTATTGGAAGAACCGGTTCTGGAGTACGAGGAATTACGTTAAGTAAAAAAGATGATGAAGTAGTAGGTATGGTTTGGGTAGAAGAATCAGATAACGAAATATTAGTCGTTTCCGAAAAGGGGTATGGCAAACGTTCAACCATTGATGAATACCGAATCACTAATAGGGGCGGGAAAGGTGTAAAAACACTTAATATTACCGAAAAAACCGGTAAAATGGTTGCCATTAAAGGAGTAAACGATGATATTGATTTAATGATTATAAATCGTTCCGGAATTACAATTCGAGTGGCCGTAAAAGATATAAGGGTTACCGGACGTGCAACACAGGGTGTAAAACTAATTAATTTGCGGAACAGCGATATGATTGCAGCTGTTGCACAAATTGAAAAAGAAGAAGATGATATAGAGCTTGAAAATGAAATTGATCAGGATGAGCGTGATGAAAATCCAAAAGATTATAAAGAATAAACGAAAAGTAATACTGAAAATTTGACATAAACGATAATTGTTTTATTTTTGGCAAAAATTAAATCATAAAATATGAAAACAATGAAACGTATAAAGAATTTTTATCCAATTTTATTTGTAGCTGCCATAGCCATATTTGCAACGAGCTGTGGTGGTAATAAGTCACTGGTTTCTAATGCTCAACGTTGGGCAGAAGAAGGCGAAAACTTAGATACAGCGATTAAAGCTTTAAATGTAGCTGAAAAAGCTGAGGATACTAAAGACTGGGCTAAAACATATTATGTTAAAGGATTAACCTACGAAGCCATTGCAAATAGTAATAATCCTGAGTTTAAAGAAATAAGCGAATATCCTTTGTTCGATGCTTTTGATAATTACAAAAAAGCATATAACCTGGAAGGTAGTAATATGTATCAAGGACTTATTGATGCTAAAATGCTAACAATGTCTAATCAATTTGTAAATAAAGGGGTTGAAGCTTATCAAAATAAAGATTTAGAGTCAGCATATAAATACTTTGAAAAAACACTGGAAGTAAAAGAAATGCCTGTTTTTGATAATGAAATTGATACAGCTATTATGTTTAATACTGGCATTACAGCACAACGTATTGGAAAATATAACGAAGCTATTAAATATTATAAACAAGCTGCTGAATATGGCTATGGCGAAGGTGATACTTATGCTTTAATGGCTGAAAGTTATAAAAGTAAAGGCGATACTGCAAAATATGTATCTACTTTAAAAGAAGGTTTTGAAAAATATCCTGGAAATCAAAGTTTATTAGGTTCCATCATTAATTATTATTTATTAGAAGCTGAAGATGCTGAAGAAGCATTTAAATATTTAAAATTAGCTCGAGAAGGTGATCCTAATAATCCACAATTTTATACTGCCGAAGCGCATTTATATGATAAGATTGGAGAGAAAGAAAAAGCAAAAGAAAAGTATAACAAAGCCATTGAGATTGATCCAGAATTCTTTGAGGCATATTATAATTTAGGTGTGCTTTATTTTAATGAGGGAGTAGCTTTAACCGATGAAGCAAATAAACTTACTGATAATGAGCAATATTTAAAAGCAAAAGAGAAAGCTGATAATAAATTTAAAGAAGCCTTGCCATATATTGAAAAATCGCATGAATTAGAGCCAGGTGATAAAGGGATTATATCTACTTTACGAACTTTATATTATCGATTAAAAATGACCGATAAATACGAAGAGATTTCTAAAAAGATGGAAGAAGCTCAATAATTTTAAGAAGGGGGAGATTGAATAATTTCTCCCTTTATTATTAAATTATCTATTTAACATAATATTAATTATAGGACACTTAAAGTAAATTTCGTAATAGCCTTGCAAAGGCTATTTAACATAAAATTAGTTGTCGGGCTTTAGTCCGATAACGGCACCATTTTATGTTAAGAGATTTACTTTGACCAGTATCATTCTATTAACTTTAGAAACAATAATTTCAGTTGTAGGTACACCAATTGAATTAAAAATCTTTCCCACAGCCTAGTTTTCTTAGATAAATTCAAATATTCAATTCTAATGGACTTAACTAATCATAGTTATATATAATTCGTATCATAGCTGTCCTAAATATTTTTAAAATTAAAAAATACAAACGTAATTACAGGTATTTTGGACAGATTTTTACTATTATTAAAAACGAATCCCCCCATTTAAATAAAATCCCTTGTTTATATTTG
>JAYEKP010000176.1:0-2070 GCA_034661075.1 Bacteroidota bacterium | reverse complement strand
GAAATACTGCCTAATGTCCATCGAGTGGCTTCATTGCTAAAAAGATGGCTACTTGGAACACATCAAAGCTATTTGAATAAAAATAAGCTAGGTTATTATTTAGATGAATATGTGTTTAGGTACAACAGGAGAACATCAAATAGTCGAGGCTTACTATTTATGCGGTTACTTGAGCAGGCTGTAATCGTAGAGCCTGTGACATATGATGAAATTATTAACAAAAATCACGGGTGTTGAGTGGATACCCCATTTACATTATTATTCTCGTTATTTATTAAGTTCAGGCTTTTTCTAAGGTTATAAGCATTTTTAATTTTCGTTTTCCAAAAATCAAAATTAATATCCACCGGTTCAAAAGAAACAATTCGTACAGCAATAGAGCCAATTTGATAGTGTCCAATAGCTAAAAACTCATCTTTATTATCGGGAACCATTACTAAATCACCTTCGTTAATGTTACCAATAATTTTCTTTATAGCACCAGAAAAAATCCAAGGATGATATCGCCTTACGGATTGTTTCTTACCAGATTTTAATATAACTTTTGGATAATCATTCTTTTTATATATTTACTCGATTTAATTTATTATACACTTTTAAACATGCCCATGCATCGGTTGATGCATAAATTTTTTGTCCATCTGTCAATTCCTCTTTTTCCCAATTCGACACTTGTTGCGATTTTGAAACTCTCTTATCCAAAACAATTGCAGTAATTTTTTTCAAGCTTTTTGCTTCAATTCCAAATGCTTCTACATAATCCTGCAAATCGATAAATCCATTAGGTTCAAAATCATTGATTTCTTTTAAAATCTTAATATCATCTTTAATTGCCAATCCAATTTTCTTAACATTTGAATCGGATAAAATCCATTTTATTTCCTCGGGTAAACCAATTCGATTAATACGAATTAGAAAAGCTTCGTTAAGAGTAGTAATTTGTAACAAAGACACCGGATTTACTTTTCCTTTTTTAAAGGATGGTTTTGTTTCCGTATCAAAACCTAATATCTTCTGATTTTCTAATAAAGGAAGATAATCGTATAATTTTTTTAAAGTGTCTATAACAAAAATTCCTCCAGTAAACTGATACAAAGGCAATTCAATAACCTTATCATTCGATAAATTTTCTGCAAACATACTTTATTCCTCTTCTCTAAAATCCTCTTGACGTTTGGATAAAAACCAATTCGTGGTATCCAGCTCTTCGTCATTTTTTTGTTCTGGTTCATCATCTTCTAAATCATCACCACTATACAATACAGTATGAATAGCCTTTAAAGCACTCAACAAACGAATTCCCCAAAACTCTTCAAAATTCATTTGACATTCCCATAAAGCATCATTCATAACTTCTTCTTTACCAACATTATATAAACTAATGAAGTTTTTTAAATCCTGGTACATATCCGCAAGATTATCAGAAATTGATGATGTGCTTTGTTCAAGTTGCTCATGAGTAAGTGGATCAAATACATCACGATATTCATCGTGATACGTTAATTTATTTTTGATAGCAGAATGTATGAAATCCCAATCTTCCTCCGTCACAAATTTTTCATTTTCATCATCAAACAACGAATCAAATTTTGGTAAAAGAGAAACCTTTAAATAAATCATAGGCAACATCTTACTTGCCTTAGCCAGAAAATCTTTCTTACTAAATCGAATTGTATTTTCAACAAAAATACAATACTCACTTACTAAGGTTACAAAATCAGTTACATTTTGATTTAGTAATTTACTATGATCATTATTTTCACTCATATTATCCTTACATCAAAAATTTTGGTAAAGGTATAAAAGTTATTTTATTCTCATATAAATTATTTCATCGATAAAATTCAATTATCTATCCTATTTTATCCTGCTTTTGTAGATATTATTTTTTATAAAAAAAAGGTTAATAATATTTGTATAAAAACCATTATTATGAAAAAATTAACACATCTGTCCTAAATAATAAAAAAAGATAGCCAATTTAGAGCTCTTGTTTAAAGAGCCCTTATTTTTGTAGTACTAACCAACTAAAATATAAATTGGCTATGAAAACAAATTTAACACTCTTTG
>JAYEKP010000175.1:0-10572 GCA_034661075.1 Bacteroidota bacterium | reverse complement strand
GCAGCATGCTCAATTAGCTTTTCTCTGGTTATTTTAGTATTGCATAAACAATTTATTAGTTATTAATCTTTTGGCAATTTCTTCCCTTGATATGACATTAGAGTTTTATAAAATATTATTAATTATTATCTTGAAAAAATAAATCATGAAAAAATTAGTATTTGCATTATTATTAGGAGCATTATCATTAAATGTTAGTGCACAAGATTATTTACCTACCGAAGCAGATTTAAATCAATTTTTAAACTCTAAATTGTATGTAGTATTGGAAACAAACCCAATTGCTGCGTATAATTTTAAGATTCAGCAAGCAGTAAAAGAAACATGGAATTTAACCGATTATGAATTTATCTCTTTTAAACAATTCGAGGAGATGTTTAATGATCCGGATAAATCATTTTTAATGATGACTCAGGTTTTATTCGAGAATGATAAAACAAAGGTACGATACAACTTTTTAAATCTTTTTATCGGGAAAAAAGGAATTGAGGATTTTAATGATTTGCCCGATATTGCATCTATACCTTTATCATATACGATGGTAGATGAAGAGTATTGGGTTTATAAACTGGAATCGTTGGTTCGTTTTTTACAAGTCCATGTTATGAATATGAAAAACGACCCAGGCATTATTAAGAAAAATATTTTTCAGCATTATAACGATAATATGAAAGATATTAAACAAAAAACCCTGTATCTGATAAAGGACGAAGTTTCGCCCGAAATAAATACTGAAGCTAAGTTGAAAAAAGTATATCCTTATAAATTTAAGTTTGTAACGCGCGAGGAAATAGAAGAAGCGATCCAAAACCGCGATCCGAACGTGGTATATTTGCATAAGGTTGGCCCACAAGGAACAAGGTTGCGTGCACGATGTTATAAAATAATTATTGGTGCTAAAGATGCTAACTTTTATTATTTTGATTACCATTGGGTTGAACGAACAAAAAATTTCGATGGTATTTTAGAAAAAGATTTTAAAAAACTGGCAAAAGGGCGAAATTCAATTTTTTAAATCATTATAACACTTCTTTATAATTATTAAATCCCTGTAGGAATTAAATATTTCTGCAGGGTTTATTTTTTTATTAACTAATTTTAAGTACAATAAAACCTTCGACTAATCTGAATAATTATTTCTTTCAAAATTGCTTTTGCTGTTGTTTATTTTAAACTATTGTTTCTATTGTTTCATTTTATAACCCTTTTTTTTTATTCTATATTTGCAACATAAAAATTATCATAAACTTAATTATGGCTGGACAGAAACCCTCAATACTAAAAGGTACACGCGATTTTTCGCCTGTTGAAATGGTGAAACGGAATTTTATTTTTGATACTATTAAAACGGTATTTAAGCAATATGGATATTTGCCCATAGAAACTCCGGCTATGGAAAATTTATCGAGCCTTTTGGGAAAATATGGTGATGAAGGAGATAAATTACTGTTTAAAATTTTAAACTCGGGCGATTTCTTGAAAAAGGTTAAATCCGATTTAGCCTATCCTGAGTTAAACAAATTAGCATTAGAAATTTGCGAAAAAGGGTTACGTTATGATTTAACCGTTCCCTTTGCCCGATACGTAGTTCAGCATTTAAATGATATTACTTTCCCTTTTAAACGATACCAGATTCAACCGGTTTGGCGTGCCGATAGGCCGCAAAAAGGCCGTTATCGCGAATTTTACCAATGCGATGTGGATGTCATAGGCAGTAACTCCTTATTAAACGAGGCTGAATTAATTCAAATTGTGGATAAAGTTTTTCAAAAATTGAATATCAATACGGTTATTAAATTAAATAATCGTAAGATATTATTAGGTATTGCTGAAAGTATTAATGCAGAAGATAATTTTACTGCCTTTACCGTAGCTCTGGATAAATTAGATAAAATTGGTAAAGATGGTGTAAAAAATGAGTTACGTGAAATTGGTTTTTCTAGCCATCAAGTTGAAAAAGTTTTTGAAATTATTAATGTTTTTGATAAGGATAATCAACAAAAAATTGATTTTCTTAAATCAATGCTAAATAAGTCGGAGATTGGACTAAAAGGAGCTGAAGAAATTGAAACTGTTTTACATTATTTTGATGTGTTACCTCTTAACACAACTCTTGAGTTGGATCTTACCCTGGCACGCGGATTAAATTATTATACCGGAGCTATTATTGAAGTTAAAGCCCTTGATGTAGAAATGGGCAGTATTTGTGGGGGTGGCCGTTACGATGATTTAACCGGGGTTTTTGGTTTAAAAGATGTTTCCGGTGTAGGGGTATCATTTGGTGCCGATCGTATTTATGATGTGATGGAGCAGTTGCAAGTTTTTCCCGAAGAAATTGTTTCTTCTACAAAAGTAATGTTTGTTAACTTTGGGGATAAGGAAGAAAAATATTGTTTGCCTCTGCTTCAGAAATTGCGCGACAAAGGCATTAGTGCTGAGATGTTTCCTGAATCAGCAAAAATGAAAAAACAAATGACTTATGCCAATAATAAGAATATCCCTTATGTAATATTGGTGGGTGAAAATGAAATGAACAAAAATTTTTTATCGGTAAAAAATATGATTAGTGGGGAACAAGCCGAAATGTCTTTTGATATGTTATTGCAAACATTACAGAATATATGATAAGTCCTAAAAAGCAATGTGTTTATATAGCAGGAGACAAACGGCCTGTTATAGTTTTGGGAAAAGATATTCGTTTTCCATGAATAAATAAAACTATGAAATGTTTTTTAAGATTTTAATTTATTCAAACCTAAATTTAATAGCATGGAAAATATACACTATATATCTAATAAACAATTAACATTCGATACCATTCAGCATATTATAAAAGAAGGATATAAACTTGCTTTATCCGACGAATCGAAGAATCAAATCAAGAAATGCCGCGATTATTTAGATCAGAAGATGAGTACCCAAAACGAACCCATTTATGGCATTAACACAGGTTTTGGAGCTTTATATAACAAACGTATTTCGAAAGAGGATTTAGGAAATTTGCAGAAGAATCTGGTAATGTCACATGCTTGTGGAACCGGCGACGAAATTCCATCCGAAATCGTTAAGCTAATGATTTTATTAAAAATTCAGTCGCTTTCTTATGGCCATTCGGGAATTCAACTGGAAACGGTGGAGCGGTTAATTGATTTTTTTAATCATGATATATTGCCGGTTGTTTATCAGTATGGTTCATTAGGGGCATCCGGAGATTTAGCGCCTTTAGCTCATTTATGTTTACCATTGCTGGGGATGGGAGAGGTGAATTTTAACGGAAAAAGAATTTCCGGTTCGGAATTGTTGAAGGAAATGGATTGGAAGCCCATCAATTTAAAATCGAAAGAAGGATTAGCCCTTTTAAATGGTACTCAATTTATGGGTGCTTATGGTGTAAGTTTGATTTTAAAAGTTAGGAAACTGTCGCAGCTAGCCGATGTTATTGGAGCTGTTTCGTTAGATGCTTTTGATGGTAGAATTGAACCTTTCTATGATTCGGTTCACCAGGTTAGGCATCATGCCGGACAAATAGAAACAGCACGCATTATGCGATTCTTGTTGGATGGAAGTGAGTTAATTAATCGGCCAAAAGTTCATGTTCAAGATCCCTATTCGTTTCGTTGTATTCCCCAAGTGCATGGGGCATCAAAAGATTCCATTCAATATGTCTCCAGCGTTTTTAGTAATGAAATGAATGCTGTAACCGACAATCCAACTATTTTTCCTGATGAAGATTTGATTATCTCCGCGGGTAATTTTCACGGTCAGCCCTTAGCGTTAGCGCTAGATAATTTATGTATTGCAATGGCCGAGTTGGGTAGTATTTCAGAACGAAGAACTTATCAGTTGTTGGCGGGTAAACGCGGATTACCTTCCTTTTTAGTAGCGAATCCGGGATTAAATAGTGGTTTTATGATTCCGCAATATACTGCTGCATCTCTTGTAAGCAGTAATAAGCAACTGTCTACACCTGCCTCAGTGGATACCATTGAGTCTTCGCAAGGACAGGAAGATCATGTTAGTATGGGTGCTAATGCTGCTACAAAAGCGTATAAAGTAGCTCAAAATTTAGAACGAATTTTAGCTATTGAGTTATTTAATGCAGCACAGGCACTAGAATTTCAGCGTCCGGCAAAATCATCGCAATTTATCGAGAAGTTTGTAGCCGATTATCGTAAAAAGGTTAAATTTATCGATCAGGATAAAACGATGTATGATGATATAGCTCGTTCAATTGATTATCTTAGAGAAGTTGACTTGGAACTTCCCTAAAAATAGATATTATTTAAAAAATGCCCCGTTTTGTTACTTGAACAAACGGGGCATAAATAATTATGAGAAAAAACCTCAGGCACTTTTTTCAAAGTGCAAAAATCAACTATTCATCTTTATCACTTCCACGAATTTTCTTTAATAAATATGCTTTAAATTCATAATCGGCCAGGTAGATTTTCATCACTTTTTTGATAGGTAAAATCTCCTTGAATTTTTCATGATACTCATCCAGTAATTCTGCCAATTGCATCTCGTAATTAATATAACTATCAGCATATTGGAACATCTCTTTTTCAGACATAGTTCCGCTATTATTAGCAAAGTATGTCATTGTTTCTTTACGATTGGCAATAATATTGTTTTTTCTTTCCCAGTAGCTATTATAGATGGGCCAAAATTTTTCTGCTTCTTCGGGTGTTAGCCCAATTTTATCTGTAAAGAAAGCAATCTTTTGTGATTTTATTTGTTGCTCTTTACTAACTTTATTGGACTCCTGTGCATTTGACTGTAATCCGGAGATTACAAACGACAGGACTAATATGAAAGTAGTAAAAATTTTCATTTTATAATTTTTTTTATAATTCATCAATTAATGTTCCGTAGTCAATGCCTTCATCCATAAGGTAGTGGATGTATTCGTCCGTTTCTTCATTTTTTTGTTCAGAGGATTTTTTTTCTTCTTCAAGCAAAATGTCAATAAATTGTTGTTCAGAATATTCAGAAGCATCTACTTCAATAATCCGCGTATATACTTCGTTCGTAACCGGTGAGTTAACTCGGTTCGACATAATGGTATCGATAGCAGTTATGGCAATAAATGCAAATCCTGCAATCATAAAAGCCAATGCTAATTGTGGTTTTACAACATGAAAAAATTGTGCAATCCTGTTGGGTTGTTTTGTTCCCGAAACAATCTTTTCCTGTATCCTCGAAGGAAAATTCTCAAAATATCCTTCAGGAACAGAAAATGGATTCTTATTTGCTCCTTGTAAATTATTAAATTTTAAATTTGATTCATTTTTCATTTTTATATTCCCCAAATTTATTCCCTTGTTTTTTTGACACTTATAAAATACAAAAGTTTAATCTTCTTTAAAATAATTTTCTATCTTTTTCACGGCATGATGGTATGAGGCTTTTAGGGCTCCTACTGAAGTATTTAAAACTTCAGCCATATCATCGTATTTCATCTCTTCAAAATATTTCATATTGAATACGATCCGTTGTTTTTCCGGTAATTTTAAAATAGCTTTTTGTAATTTTAGCTGTATCTCCGTTCCATTAAAATATTCGTCACTTTGCAAGGTTTCTTTTAACTGGTTTTCGTAATCAACAATGGGTAATAAATATTTTGTTTTCTTTTGTTTTAGAAAAGTTAATGATTCATTTGTAGCTATACGGTATAACCAGGTATATAATTTTGAATCTTCTCTAAAACCATCAAGCCCTTTCCAAACTTTTATAAATGTATTTTGTAAAATATCGTCTGTATCATCGTGTATTATTACAATTTTTCGTATATGCCAATAAAGCTTTTCCTGATACTTTCTAACAATCAGGTTAAAAGCATAGTTTCTCTTTTCTTCATTTTTAAAGAGAGCTAATAATTCTTTATCACTATAATCAGGCATAAACGGATTAAGAAAAGGGTAATTTATATAATTAAATTATTTTCTTTTTAAAACTGTTTCAACTGCTTTTACAATATTCGATGAATCAATGCCATATTTTTTCATTAAATCTTCGGGTTTGCCGCTTTCTCCAAATTGATCATTAACAGCAACCATTTCTAATGGAGTGGGCATTTTTCTGCTTAGTAGTTGGGCAATTGAATCTCCTAATCCGCCATTCATTAAATGTTCTTCCGCTGTAACCACAGCTTTAGTTTTGGAAACCGAGGTTAAAACAGCCTCTGCATCTAATGGTTTAATGGTATGTATATTAATTATTTCTGTTGATATCCCTTGTTGTTCTAGCACCTGAGCTGCTTCAATTGATTTCCAAACCAAATGTCCGGTAGCAAAAATAGAAACATCGGTCCCTTCGTTTAGTAGAAGAGCTTTCCCTATTTCAAATGATTGATTTTCGGGGGTGAAATTAGGTACTTTTGGCCGGCCAAAGCGGAGATAAACTGGGCCTTCATAATTGGCAATTGCAATGGTAGCTGCTTTAGTTTGGTTAAAGTCACAAGGATTAATAACGGTCATTCCCGGAAGCATTTTCATCAATCCAATATCTTCCATAATTTGATGGGTAGCTCCATCTTCACCTAGGGTTATGCCTGCATGTGAGGCACAAATTTTTACATTTTTCCCTGAGTAAGCAATGGATTGTCTTACCTGGTCGTAAACTCTTCCGGTAGCAAAATTAGCAAAAGTGCCGGCAAAAGGAATTTTTCCACCAACAGTAAGCCCGGCAGCAACACCCATCATGTTTGCTTCCGCAATGCCACATTGAAAAAATCTTTCAGGAAATTCTTCCGCAAACTGGTTCATCTTTAATGAACCAGTTAGATCGGCACATAAAGCAACAACATTTTTATTCTGTTTTCCTAATTCATATAATCCTGCTCCAAATCCAGAGCGTGTATCTTTTTTTTCTGTGTATTCAAATTTTCTCATTGTTATTTTAATATATAGTAATTGAATTTGACGATCCTGATTTTATGGTAAATGGTTTAGTGATTGTATTGGTAACTTGCTTTGATTTTCTGGGACGATAAACGATCCTGTAACTTCCGGGTTGTAAAATTAAATTTTGATAAAGTAAATCCACATTCAAGTTGTGCACCCATTTTAATGTATCAGCAGTTTCGGCATATAAACTACCGAAACCTGGTGCAGGGAATGATAAATTGGCAATACCTGGTTTCGGAATTTTTATTCTGGTTGTTTTACTTTGTTCAATTTTTACATTTTCTAGTTTTATTAATGGAATAGTTAAAATTTCCAAATCATATTCTCCGGTTATATATTTCTCGGTTTGCTCGTTTTCTTGTACATTAATTATTTGTGGGTCATCATCTTTTCGAACAATAATTTTAAGATCTCTATACTGGTTTGAACCAGGACATGAAATATTTAAATAACCTTGGGGAGCATATAGCCCTATCATATTATGTTTCCCCTCGGTAAGTTTAATGCTGTCTTTTTTTACTGGAGGAAGTGTATTTACAACCAAATCATATGTAATCAGAGGGTCAATAATTAATGTATCCGGATTTCCCATATAGTTAATGGTGTGGATAAAATTATATTTTATTTTTCCCGAAAGATGATCAAAAAAAGACATATTAACATCTGTTTCGGTGGGCTTCCCATAAGAGTCGAGTAAATTTACTTGTGCGGTTGTGGAATTTAATGCTCTTGAAATGACCACATTAAGCGCTTTTTCAAATTTTTCTTCGGTGGGTGTGTTGTAAAAACTCCCTACACATTCAAATGTATTTTCAAAATTTGGATCGATGCCAATACCAATAACAAAAGGTTTGAGTACAATTCCCTTTTTTTGTAGGTCTAGTGACGCCTGACAAGGATCCCCATCACAAGCTTCAATCCCATCGGTAATAAGAATTATTATATTTCGGCAATGGTCACAAGGAGGAAAATCATTGGCAGCAAGCTCCAATGAATGTGCAATAGGTGTAGTTCCTTTTGGAATGATGTATCGCAATTTTTGCCGTATTTGTGAAGCATTTTCATCCGAAAAAGGAATTTCTAATTTGGTATCGCTACAGTCTTGGGGTGGAACAGGGCTTTGATGTCCATATACCCGTAGAGCCATTTGTATATTTGGAGATTTTTCAAGGCTATCGATAAGCTGAATTAGATATTTTCTGGCAATATTAATTTTTTTATTATTACCCCATGTTCCATACATGCTTTGCGAGGCATCAAAAATAAATAATATACGAGTCGTTGGTGGCTCTGGCTTTTGGTTCTCTTGAGCACCAGCCTGTATAAATAAAAACAATAGTATGTATGTGAGTATTTTTCTCAAAAGATAAATTTGTTGTTAAGAATACAAATTATTGTCCCATTGATTTTCTTCGTTCGTAATCTTCTTTTTTTATGTGTCCTAAAATAACCAATTCTGCAGTAGCATAGTTCGTTGCTAAAGGAATATTGTACATATTGCAAGCTTCCAGTAATCTTTGAATATCTTCGTGATGGCCTTGTTTAATGAGAGGGTCTCTTAAAAAAATAACAATATCAACCTCTTTTTTCTTAACCATTTCAGTTATCTCGTTATAACCTCCTGATTTCCCAGGGCTTAAGTGTTTTACCTTAATTCCTTGAGATTCAACATACTCTGCGGTTCTTCCGGTGGCGATCAGATTAACTCCAAAAATCCAATCTTTTCGCTCATTAAGAAATCGAACCATTTCCGGTTTTTTTACATCATGTGCAATAATTACTATATTTTCCATAATAGTAGATTTTATATTAACTCATTCTATTAATAGTCACCTAGTGTTTCTTCAAGTTGACTTAATGCATTTTGTAATTGTTCGTCATTAGGTGCTGCGCCATGCCATTTATGTGTTCCCATCATAAAATCAACACCCATACCCATTTCTGTTTTCATTAAAATCATTATAGGTTTACCTTTTCCGGTAAGAGTCTTAGCATGGTTTAATATTTTTATAACATCTTCCATGTCGTTACCATTCATTTCCAGCACATTCCAGCCAAAACTCTCCCATTTGTTTTTTAGGTTTCCTAAATTTATAATTTTATCAACGGGGCCGTCAATTTGTTTGCCATTATAATCAATAGTAGATATTAAATTATCAATTTTATGATGAGCAGCAAACATTGCAGCTTCCCAAATTTGTCCTTCCTGTAATTCACCATCGCCGTGAAGTGAAAACACTATTTTCGGATCATTGTTTAATTTTTTTGATAATGCAGCTCCAGCTGCTGCTGAAAGGCCTTGTCCTAAAGAGCCGGAAGCTATTCTTACGCCAGGTAAATTATCGTGCGTTGTTGGATGTCCTTGTAATCTTGAATTAATCATCCTAAAAGTGGAAAGTTCCGATAATTCAAAATATCCCGAACGGGCTAAAACACTGTACCAAAGCGGTGAGATATGTCCATTCGACAAAAAGAAAATATCTTGATTTTCACCATCCATATCAAAATGTTTGGGATGATGATCCAAAATGTCGAAATATAATGCGGTCATAAAATCTGCACAACTAAGAGATCCTCCAGGATGTCCTGAGCTTTGTGCATGAACCATTCGTAAAATATCGCGTCGTATTTGCGTAGCAATCTTCTTTAAATTTTGAATATCTGCCATTTTATTAAATTATAATTGTAAAAATTTGTTTAGAAAAACTAGGTGTAAAAATACAGTTTTTCATTAGAAAATACGGAAAATGAATGCATTTTATTATTAACATCATACAAAGAAATAATCATACCTCCTTTTTTATTTGAAATAGCTTTTTAAAATACTGAAAAAGTGTAATTTTGAGACTTCAGAAATACTTCTATCAAAAAAAAAATAATTATGGGACTACAATGTGGTATTATTGGTGTAACGAATGTGGGTAAATCAACAATTTTTAATTGTATGTCGAGCTCTAAAGTTGAAACTACAAATTTTGCTTTTAGCTCAAATAAATCGAATATTGGAGTAATAAATGTTCCTGATAAACGCTTGCAAGAACTTGAAAAATTGCAACCTACAGAAAAAGTAATTCCTGCTACGGTTGATATTGTTGATATTCCTGGATTAACAAAAGGAGCCAACCAGGGCGAAGGGGTTGGGAATAAATTTCTAGCCGATATCAGAAATACGGATGCATTAATTCATGTTCTTCGTTGTTTTGATGATGATAACTTACCACATGTTGACGGATCTGTTGATCCGGTAAGAGATATCGAAACCATCGATTTTGAATTACAGATAAAAGATTTGGAATCTGTTGAAAAGAAAATAGAACGTTTTGAGAAACTGATGAAAACAGGAGACAAAGATGCCAAACAGGGGATTGTGGTATTACAGGAATTAAAAAGTCATTTAGAATCGATGCAAAACGCCCGCGATTTTTCTATTTCTGAAGTAAACAAAAAATATATTGATGATTTATTTCTGCTCACAGCAAAACCGATTATTTATGTTTGTAATGTGGACGATAAATCAGCCATTGACGGAAATCAATATGTGGAGAATGTTAAAAAATCACTTGAAGGACAGGATACACAAATATTAATTATTGCCGGTGAATTAGAAGCAGAGATTGCTGATTTAGAAGAAGAGAATGACCGAAATGAGTTTTTAAGTGATGCA
>JAYEKP010000174.1:0-2082 GCA_034661075.1 Bacteroidota bacterium | reverse complement strand
AGCGACAGTTACGAAGCCCTCAATGTACACGATAGTTTATATTGCAACGATCCTTATATTACGTTATCAGACAGTTTAGAATCTTATGGCGCTATTGCCGCCGAAGGTACCAGTACCGCTACGGGAGCTTTTTCTTTTACCGTAAGCGATGCCGTACCCGACCAGCATGTGGCCAGTTTTAGCATGCACATAACCGGCGAAGATGCCAGTGCTGAAGACTATACGTGGGTATCTGATTTTGCCATCACCATCAATGCTCCGGCTTTATCTATTGGCGGAATGACCATCGATGATAGCGGCAGTGGCAATGGAGATGGAATCTTAGATCCGGGCGAGACCGCCGATCTATTGGTAGAAGTAACAAACACCGGGCATGCCGATATCAGTGGAGTAGAAGGATTGTTAAGTTCGGCTTCCCCCAACTTAACCCTTGATGAACCCACCGACGGGCCTTACGCTATAACCACAGGCGGAATGACGACCCTAACCTTTACGGTAACGGCCGACCCGGCCACACCGATTGGTACCCCAGCGAGCTTAACCATTGATGTATCCGGAGGAAATGATCACTATACCGCAAATAGCACGAAACAGATTGTTATCGGAGAGATTCCTGAATACCTGATCAGCGATGGCGGCACGGTAAGCACCTGCTACGGGCTGTTCTATGATTCGGGAGGGCCATCAGGAGCTTACGACAACTACGAGAACTATACCATCACGTTTGAACCTTCGAGTTCAGGGAATGTAATCAAAGCCGACTTTTTAAGTTTCGAAGTAGAGACAGGTTATGACGAACTGATCGTATATGATGGATCAAGTAGTTCAGCCACCGTAATAGGTTCGTATGACACAGGGAACCCTCCGAGCACGATAGTAGCCACCAATGTAGAAGGCGCTCTGACCTTTACTTTCAGTTCCGATGGATCCGTAACTAGAACAGGCTGGGAAGCTGAGATTACATGCGTAGATATGAACGAAGTAGTATTTGTCGTAACCGACGGAGTGGATTCTTTGGAGAATGCCTCGGTAACTTTTGCCGGCAGCACGTTGTACACAGATGCTTCAGGAGAAGCCACCTTTGTTGTTGAATCGGGCAGCTATAACTATACCATAACCAAGACCGGTTATGCAGAGTCTACAGGAACGCTGAATGTAAGCACCGATATGATGGAGCTGGTAGCCCTGGATATCTTAACCTATGATATCACCTTTAATGTATGGGAAGAAGACGGCACCACCCCGATTGATGGCAATATTACCTTTGATGGAAGCACGGTATCGACCAGCGGCGGAAGCTATACCTTTTTAGATGTAGAATACGGCGAAGGCCAAAGTTATAGTGTGGATGTAGGCGGCACGTATTATGGTATTTATGAAGGAGAGGTAGATGTAACAGCCGATAAAACTGTAGATGTGGTAATGGAACCGGTAGTATATGATGTATCGATCCGTGTAGAAGATGAATCCGGAACCGGCGTGCAAGGAGCCACGGTAGTAATCGAAAAGAGTAAAGCACAGGGAACGACCAACAGCACAGGATTTGTAGACTTTGAGTTATCGAGAGGTAGCTGGGGCTACACCTCCACCCACGAAGGGTACAGTACAGGAACAGGCTCGGTAGAAGTAACCGGCGATGATCCTTCGTATAGTGATACCGTAGTGGTAAGTATAGAAAGTTATACGGTAACGGTCAATGTAGAAGATGATTTGGGCGAAGCATTAGATGCAGAAGTTACATTTGATGGCGTGACCCAGACCGCCAGTGACGGCGTATGTGTGTTCGAAGAGGTAGAATATTCAGGCGACAAAGCCTATAGTGTAGAAGCTGATGAATGCTATCCTTCTTCCGGAACGGTTCGATTAATATCAGATACCACCTTAAATATTGAATTGGTACGAAAGAGCTATGCCATCACGATTGCTGTGGCAGATCAGGATGAATCAGCGTTATCCGGCGTAAGTGTAGAAGTAGGCAATCAGAGTGGTACTACGGATGCTTCAGGCGAGGTAGACTTTAGTGGTTTGTACAAAGGAGAATATGGATGTATAGCCACCAAAGACGGATACACTACTTATGAT
>JAYEKP010000173.1:0-2089 GCA_034661075.1 Bacteroidota bacterium | reverse complement strand
AATATAAACAAGGGATTTTATTTAAATGGGGGGATTCGTTTTTAATAATAGTAAAAATCTGTCCAAAATACCTGTAATTACGTTTGTATTTTTTAATTTTAAAAATATTTAGGACAGCTATGATTTAGGATGTTAATAATTGTTAAATTGTGATGAATTATTTTTGAAAATTGTAAAAATTTGATTAATTTGTATTTTAAGCTTAAGTGATCAATATATGGGAATGTACTTAGATTTTGATTTTTTAAACATCCAACATGAAAATTTAGCCCCAAAGCAGGGCCGAATATTGATTTCGGAACCTTTGCTTTCGGATACTTATTTTAAACGTTCGGTAGTTTTTTTAACCGAACATTCCGATCAGGGTTCGGTAGGATTTGTGTTAAACAAACCTATTGATTTGCCCGTAAATGAGATTCTTTCCGATTTTCCGCACTTTAAAGCAAAAGTATATGTGGGGGGACCAGTGGGTAAAGATACGGTTCACTTTTTTCATACCTTAGGAGAGTTAGTGCCTAACTCAGTTCATGTGATTGAAAATGTATATTGGGGTGGCGATTTTGATAGCTTAAAAGAATTGATTAAGGAGGGCATGGTAAAACCCTCGCAAGTACGTTTCTTTTTAGGATACTCGGGATGGCGTCCACAGCAGCTTGAAGATGAAATAGCCGAAAATGCATGGCTGGTAAGCGAAGTAAAAGCATCAAAAATTATGTCTGCGGATAAAAATATCTGGAAAAAAACGTTGAATGAGCTGGGGAAAAAGTATAAGATATGGGCTAATTTCCCTGAAAATCCGGCAATGAATTAAAGTTTATACTAGCTGTGAAAAGCATGTTTATTTAATTTATCCATCAGTAACTTTCCTGTATAATTAAAATATCGACGTTCTTTATAGCTTAAAACCCATTGAATTCCTGAAATACTATTGGTTAAAAATACTTCATCGGCTTGCAACAATTGTTGCTCATCACAGGATTGGTCATTCACAATTTTGAAGTTGAGCGAATCGGCAATTTTTAGTATTTGTTTTCGCATAATCCCGGCTACCGGCCCATCATTTAGCGGAGGGGTATACAATGTTTTATCTTTTATTAAAAAAAGATTTGAGCTAATTCCTTCGACCAAATGATTTTGTTCGTTGACTAACAGGCAATCATCGTAATTATTTTGTTGGGCATATAACCCGGCCTGAATGTATATCAAAGCATTAGCTGATTTAAGATTGGACAATTTATTTACCGGTTTTTTTATTTGATCAAATATCGCAATGGATAAGCCTTTGGTATTAAACTGATATTGCGCATTTTCCAAATACTCTGTTTCTAACAGGTACGAAACAGAGTTATCTTTAGGGGTGTATTTTCCCCCTTCGTTTCTAAAAACAGTTAACCGTATTTTTACGCCCTGATAAAGTTTATTTTTATGTAAAAGTTTGATGATTTCTTTTTCAATAGTGTCATTCTCAATATTTACCGGAATTTTCATTCCCAGTGTTATCATTCCAAAACGCAAACGAATCATATGGTCGGTAAAAAATTGTATTTGTGTACCATTGGCATGCATGGTTTCAAAAAGAGCATCGCCATAACAAAAAGCTCTGTTTTGATAGCTTAAGCCAAAATCCTCTTTACGATAATAATGGCCATTAAATAGTATGAATGAGTTAACCGGCATCTTTAAAATTTTTATACTAAAAGTTTAGCCACATATTTTTCAATATTCTCGTTAGGTTCAATTTTAATGGTATTCAAACCAACTTTTTCAGCCGCGGTAATATCTCGTTCGCTGTCGCCAATCATGTATGATGTCTGAATATCGATATCGAATCGGGCAATGGCTTTTTCCAGCATCAGGCTTTTGGGTTTCCGGCACAAACAATTTTCAAAAGCCGCATGATGCGGACAATAATAAATTTCGGTTAATTGGATTTCGTGTTTTTTTAATTCGTCCCTTAAATATTGGTGCACTTCTTCAACCTGTTCTTTGGTGTACAACTCTTTAGATATACCTCCCTGGTTACTTACGATAATCAATAAAAAACCATGCTCCTGTAATATTTTTAACGATGGAATAATCCCTTCATTAA
>JAYEKP010000172.1:0-43192 GCA_034661075.1 Bacteroidota bacterium | reverse complement strand
CGCGTGGAACACCACGAATTGCAAATGCTTTATTGCGACGAGTACGTGATTTTGCACAGGTAAAAGGCAACGGTAAAATCGATATTGAAATTTCACGATATGCTTTAAAAGCGCTTAATATTGATAAACATGGCCTGGATGAAATGGATAATAAGATTTTATTAACCATCATTGATAAATTCAGAGGCGGGCCTGTTGGCCTTAATACTATTGCTACAGCTATTGGAGAGGATAGTGGTACTATTGAAGAAGTTTATGAGCCATTTTTAATAAAAGAAGGTTTTTTAAAACGAACACCTCGCGGAAGAGAAGCTACAGAATTTGCGTATAAACATTTAAATCGGGAACAAACGAGAGGCGATCAGCAGGATCTTTTTAATTAAAAGCATTCGAAATTTTTTCCAATCGTTTGATATCAAGTATTTTTATTTTTCTTCCGTTTAAATCAATCAATTGGTCTTGTTTAAATTCGGATAAAAGGCGAATAACCGATTCGGTTGCTGTACCTACAATAGTTGCTAATTCTTCGCGGGTTAATGAAATTTGTAATATCTGATCTTCATCTAAATCGAAAATTTCTTTTAGGTTTAATAGTACCTCGGCAAGTCTTTCGCGAACAGTTTTTTGCGCTATATCCGTAATAAAAGAATTTGCTTCGCCTAGTTCTTTGCAGGTTTGTTGCATCATAGCCATGGAAAAATTACCATTGGTTTTTACCAGACTTATTAATGTCTCGCCAGGAATAAAACATAATACCGCATCATCAATAACTTTGGCTGATGAACAGGCCAATTCGTTACTTAATATTGAGCGGTAGCCGATAATATCTCCTTTTTTAGCAAAAGCAATAATCTGTTCGCGTCCGTCAATACCTGTTTTATAAATTTTTAAAATACCTGAATTTATACAATAAAAACCGTTGGTTCTGCTGCCTTCATGATAAATAATACTCCCCCGTTTGTAAGAATTGCAAACTTTTTCTTTTTCTATTTTTAAATGTTCTTCCGGTGATAGATGCTTAAAAATAGAATTAATATCATTAATACAGTTTTCGCAGAATGGTATTTGATCGCGATTTTTCATTATTACAAAAGATTACAACGGTATTATATATTTTAAAATCAATAAATAAAACTATTTTAATGATTTAAACACAAAATTAACTTTTTTGTTTTATAATTAAGGAATTTGCAATATATTATTTAACAGTATATTTGTAAAAAATAGTATAATATTAAAATATGTAAAGATATGAAAACTACATTAAATGTAAACTGGAAAAAAGGAATGGCCTTTGAGACCGAACTAGATGGCCATAAAATAGTTGTTGATGCTGATGATGCTGTTGGTGGGAATGATCTTGGCCCAAGGCCAAAACCGCTTATGTTGTTAGCTTTAGCCGGTTGTACCGGAATGGATGTTGTTTCGATTTTAAGAAAAATGCGTGTTGAATTAGATGACTTTAATGTTGAAGTGGTTGCCAATAATACCGACGAGCATCCTAAACATTACGATGAGATGAAAGTAATTTATAAATTCTGGGGAAAAGATCTACCTGAAGATAAAATAAATAAAGCGGTTAATTTATCGGAGGAGAGATATTGTGGTGTTAGTTTTGTTTATCGAGAATATATAAAAATGAGTACAGAGATACAGATTAACCCCGAAAAGTAGAATGGTAAAAGTTATATAAAAGAAACCCTGCCGTTTTAATCGAGCAGGGTTTTTGTTTATTTTAAAATTTATGAATAATGTTAATTCGTCGATTTAAATTGATTTAAAAAACGCACATCATTTTCAAAATACAAGCGAAGATCATTTATTCCGTATTTTAACATGGCAATTCGCTCAATACCCATACCGAAAGCAAAACCAGTATATTTTTTACTATCAATATTACAACTCTCGAGAACATTGGGATCCACCATGCCGCAGCCTAAAATTTCCAGCCATCCTGTATATTTACATACATTACATCCCTTGCCATGGCAAATATTACAGGCAACATCCATTTCTGCCGAAGGTTCGGTAAATGGAAAATAGGATGGCCGTAACCTTATTTCGGTTTGTTCGCCAAACATCTCTTTAGCAAAATATAGCAATGTTTGTTTCAGATCGGCAAACGATACATTTTCATCAATATACAATCCTTCTACCTGGTGGAATATGCAATGTGCACGAGCACTTATGGCTTCGTTTCTAAAAACACGACCAGGTGAAATAGTTCGAATGGGTGGTTGTGAATTTTCCATCACGCGAACCTGAACAGAGGAAGTGTGTGTACGTAATAAGATATCAGGATTTTTTTCAATAAAAAATGTATCCTGCATATCTCGGGCTGGATGTTCTTCCGGAAAATTTAATGCAGAGAATACATGCCAATCGTCTTCAATTTCAGGCCCTTCGGATATGGTAAAACCTAATCGCTTAAAAATGTCAATAATTTCGTTTCGTACAATAGATAAGGGATGACGGGTACCTATATTAATAGGGTCGCCGGGCAAGCTTAAATCTATATCCGAACGACTATCCGATTTTTCTTCCAGGGCATTTTTAAGGGCGTTAATTTTTTCTTGTAGCGAAATTTTTAGTTCATTTAATTTTTGGCCTACCTCTTTTTTGTTTTCACGTGGAACATTCTTGAATTCTGCAAACAAATCATTAATTATTCCTTTTTTACCAAGATATTTTATCCGAAACGCTTCAATTTCATCGAGGTTATTTGCAATAAACGATTTACTTTCTTCCAGATATTTATTAATCTTATCAATCATCATATTTATAAGTTATAATTTTTTAATTGTCATTTTGATATCTTTCAATGGCCGGTCGTTTTCGTCGGTTTCAACAGCAGCAATTTTATCAATTACTTCAAGCCCTTCGGTTACTTCGCCAAAAACAGTGTAGGCTCCATCAAGATGTGGAGTTCCACCAATGGTTTGATAAATTTTTCGTTTATCCTTAGGAATTTTGTACATCCCTTCTTTTTTAAATTGCTTTTCTGCTTTTTTTCTGGCTTCTCTTACAATAACCTGGTAATCGATAGTTCCGCTTGTTTCGTAGGCTTTATCTTCCGCTTCTTTTATATATTTTGTAATTAACTTATTTAATCGCGAGGCGTTTATTCGGTTTTCAACCTTTTTGATATCTTCGTCACTAAATACTTTGCCCTGTACAATATAAAACTGAGATCCTGCCGAGCGCATTTCCGGATTAACATCATCTCCTTCGCGTGCTGCTGCAATAACTCCTTTTTTATGAAAAATAGTATCCACAAACTCAGCGGGAATTGTATAACCAGGGCCTCCGTTTCCAAGCATTTCTCCGGGTTTTGCATTACGCGAGTTAGGGTCTCCTCCCTGTATCATAAAATCTTCAATAACACGGTGGAAAAGTAAACCATCAAAATAATTTTGTTCAATAAGTTTTTTAAAATTTTTTTTATGCAACGGGGTTTGATCATATAATTTAAAAATCATATCACCATATTCAGTCTCAATTTTATATAGTTCAGTTTTTTTTTCTTTTTTTATAGGTATATCACAACCATTTAAAAATAAAATAACCGGAAAAATAATTATAAATATTTTTTTCATTGTAATTTAATCCATTAATTTAGATAGCAAAAATAGCAACATTTCATTAGAATTAAAATAATCATAATGAAAACCAAAAATTTGTTCATCACACTGTTTTTTTGTTTTCTCTATATTTTTTCTTTTTCGCAAGAAAAAAAGGTGGGCTTGGTGTTGAGTGGAGGTGGTACCAAAGGATTAGCACATATTGGTGTAATAAAAGCATTAGAGGAAAACAATATTCCTATTGATTATGTAGCAGGAACTTCTATGGGTGCTATTGTAGGAGGTTTATATGCTATTGGCTATTCCCCCGAAGAAATGGAACAGTTGGTTTTATCTGCTGAATTTCGAAATTGGGCTTATGGTTACATTGAGCAGGATTTTGTTTATTATTTTAAAAAATCACCTGTCGCCGCAGATATGGTAAATATTAAAATCCGTATTAAAGATTCTACAGCAAAAGCTGAACTACCCACAAATTTAGTTCCTACACATCAAATGGATTTTGCTGCAATGCAGATTTTTAGCCCTGCGAATGCTGCCGCAAATTACAATTTTGATAGTTTATTTGTTCCTTTTCGCTGTGTGGGTACTGATATCTATAATAATAAAGCTAAAATTTTTAAAAAGGGGAATTTAGGTTCAGCTATACGTGCTTCAATGACTTTTCCCTTTTATTTTAAGCCCATTGAAATCGATAGTGTTTTATATTTTGATGGCGGAATGAAAAATAATTTTCCATACGATGTGATGATAAAGGATTATGCTCCAGATTATATTATAGGAAGCAAAACGGCTGATAATTCTCCTAAACCAGATCCCGATAATGTAGTTGTACAATTAGAAAATATGTTGATGGAAAAGGTGGATTATGACCTTCCTGATCATGGGGTTTTAATTGAATCAAAATTTGTAAATGTAAAATTGCTTGATTTTGATAAAGCTGCGAACATTATCCAAAAAGGGTATGATAAAACCTATGAAATGATTGATAGTATTAAAAAGATGATTCCAATTCGCAGAGATACTATAACATTAATGCAAAAAAGAGGCCAGTATAAATCAAAACTTCCACCTTTATTGTTTAAAGATGTTGTGATAGATGGATTAAACAGCAAAGAAAAAGATTATGTAAAAAAAAATATTTTCTACCGTGATTCTATTTTTACCATAGATGAATTAAAAGAAACATATTTTAAACTTTTAGCGGATGGCACTATTTCTTCTATTTATCCTGAAGCATTTTACGATAAAAAAAGTGAATTTTTTCGATTAAAGATGAAAGTTAGTGAAGAGAGTAGGTTTACTGCGCGAATTGGTGCCAATATATCGTCCAGTTCCATTAATCATGGTTTTGGAAGTTTGCAATATAATCAGTTAGGAAAAATTTCTCGCTCCGCTTATGCAAATATTTATTTTGGACGGTTATACAGTTCTGTGATGGTTCAAGCACGAGCAGATTTTCCTTCCAAAATACCGGTTGCTTTTATTGGTTCGTTTACAATGAATCGATGGGATTTCTATAGCAGCAGCTCTGAACCATTTTTTGAAGATGTACGTCCACCTTATCTTATCCAAAATGAGAATAATTTAAAGTTATCAATGTTAGTACCTGTTACTACAAATTTTTTATTTAAAGCCCAATTTTCTTATGGTTCTCTTAAAGATGAATATTATCAAACCATGGAATTTTTTAAAGCAGATACCAATGATGTGACTGATTTTGATTATTTTAATTTTAAAATAAATTTGGAAAAAAATAATCACAACCACAAACAATATCCTACACAAGGAGCAAAACAAATCGTGAGTTTAAATTATCTTAAAGGAAATGAAAGTTTTATTCCCGGATCGACCTCACAAATTGAAAATGAAATAGAAAAAGATCATAAATGGTATAATATACAATTTTTAAGAGACCAGTATTTTACGCTTGGAGAGCATTTTAATATCGGTTATTTCGTTGAAGGATCATTTTCCAATATGAGTTTTTTTAGTAATTATACATCCACAATGCTTAATGCTAACACTTTTCAACCCAATCCACACAGTAAAACATTATTTTTGGAAAATTACAGAGCTCATAATTATTTAGCCCTGGGGGTAAAACCAATTGTTAAATTTTCTGACAATTTTCATTTTCGCGCGGAAGTTTATGCTATGATGCCTTATCGGAAAATTATAAGCGGGGTAAATAAGCAAGCGGAATATGCGAATGCATTATCACATATCAATTATATGGCATCCACCTCATTGGTTTATCATACTTTATTTGGGCCAGCAAGTTTAAGCCTAAATTATTATGATAAAAAAGATAAGAAGTTTTACTTTGTGTTTAATTTTGGATATTTGTTGTTTAATAAACGAGGTTACGAATAAATAATTTATAAGCATTGAATCAGATAAAAAAACTAGCGGGGCAGACATTAATTTACGGATTAAGCAATATGCTTGCCCGTTTTTTAAATTATTTGTTAGTTCCTCTACATACCCTCGTTTTAGGAAAATTTTTTTATGGGAAACTAACTTATATTTACAGTAGTACAGCCATTTTGTTGGTTTTATTAACCTATGGTTTAGAAACCGGATTTTTCCGATTTGCCAGTAAAAAGGAGGAAAAATACAATTCTGTACTTGGAACAAGTTTATATTCTATATTTTTTACCACTTCCATTTTTTTGATTTTATCCCTTATATTTAAACAACAATGGGTTGATTATTTTGCTATAGATAATTATCGGATAGTAATTTATTTTCTTTTAATCATATCTTTTGATGTAATTAACGCAATTCCTTTTGCAAAACTACGAATTGATGAAAGGCCTGTTAAATTTATGATTATTAAGGTTGCAGGCATTGCCATTAATATCTTTTTAAATTTATTTTACCTATATGTTTGTCGTAAATTTTATCAGGCAGGAGCAGATAATTTTTTGGCTCACATTTATAATCCCGGCCTGGTGCTGGAATATGTGTTAATTGCTAATTTTGTTAGCAGTGCTGTGACTTTTGTAATTTTAATGCCCGAAATTTTTAAAGTAAAATTACATTTTGATTTTTCGCTTTTAAAACGATTGCTAAACTATTCTTACCCTATTTTATTTATAGGTTTGGCTGGAATGCTTAATGACAATATCGACAAACTCCTTATTCCAAAATTAATTAACGATCCAAATCCTGTTGAGCAGTTGGGGATTTATGGAGCTAATTTTAAACTTTCCATTTTAATGGTATTATTTATCCAAATGTATCGGTATGCAGCGGAACCATTCTTTTTTAAAAGCGCCGAAAACCTTGATGCTAAAAAATTATATGGAAAGATCATGACCTATTTTATCATTTTTGGTTTGCTAATTTTTTTAGGTGTTAACTTCTATATTGATATTCTAAAACACTTTATCAATAGAGAATTTTGGGAAGGTTTAAAGGTTGTTCCTGTTTTACTTTTTGCCAAGTTACTGTTCGGTATTTTATTTAATTTATCTATATGGTATAAAGTTACCGATAGAACCAAATTTGGTGTTTTAATTGCCGGAACTGGTGCAGTTATTACCATTTTTGCCAATATTATTTTAATACCACGAATTGGTTATTATGGTTCAGCATTAGCCAGTTTGGCAAGTTATATCGTAATGCTTATTATTTCATATTATTTGAGTCGCAAGTATTATCCCATCAAATATGAACTAAAAAAAATAAGTTTGTATGTTATTACAGCATTAGGATTATTTTTCATAAGCCGTTTAGATATATTTTATAATCAAACCATTTATTATATTAGTGTTTCTATTTTAATTCTTGCTTTCGCAGGATTTGCCTTTATTAAAGAAAAAAAATCATTTATTTATGAAGATTAATATTGTAAACAAATCAACCAATCCTATTCCGGCCTATAGTACAGATCATTCTGCAGGTATGGATTTGCGTGCTAATTTAGAGCATCCTGTCACGTTAAACCCGTTAGAGAGAAAATTAATTCCCACTGGTTTATTTATTGAATTACCCGTGGGGTATGAAGCCCAAATACGCCCTCGCAGTGGGTTAGCCTTTAAAAAAGGACTTTCGGTATTAAATAGCCCGGGAACCATTGATGCAGATTACAGAGGCGAAATAGGTGTAATATTAATCAACTTATCCAACGTAAAAGTAACCGTAGAACATGGAGAAAGGATTTGTCAAATGATTATTGCCAAACACGAACAAGCTATATTTGCAGAAGTTCAAGAGCTTAATCAAACCGATAGAGGTGCAGGAGGTTTTGGAAGTACTGGAGTAAAATAGTTTATTCTATTTCTTAATAATTGTTAAATGTACAATTTGTAAACTATAACTCCGTTTTTGTGTTAGTTTATAACTGTTGGATATATTAAAATTTAAGTTGATGAAAACGAGAATATTATTATTTATAATTCCTTTGATGGTAATTGCTGCTTCCTGTTCTGTTCAAAAACAAACCAAAACAGATATCAAAAAAATAACCAAAGAGCTTGACGATAATGAAGAATTAGAATATTATTATGTTTTTATCGAAGCCAATCGTAAAAAGCTTTTAGGTGATTTAAATTCAGCTTTAGCTCTTTTTTATCAATGCCTCGAAATGAATCCCCAAAGTGCAGCGGCAATGTCAGAAATTGCACAGATAAACGAAATTATTGGTAATAATGAAACAGCTATCAAATATGCTAAAAAAGCTGCAGAAACAGCACCTGACAATAAATGGTTTCAATTAAAATTAGCCCGATTATATATTATTGAACAACAATACGATAATGCTATTCGCGTGTATAATAGATTATATGAAACGAATAAAAAAGATTTAGAAATCCCTTATAATTTAGCTGCGTTATACCGTGAAACGAATCAATTCTCTAAAGCCATAGAATTATATGATGAAATTGAACAAAAAACCGGGATTAACGAAACCATTTCTTTAACCAAGCAGAGACTTTATGAGCAAATAGGCCAAAAAAACAAGGCTTATGACGAAATTAAACGGTTAATTAAGCATTATCCCAACCAACCCCAATATTATGGGATTTTAGCTGAAATGTATACAAACGATAACTTATTTACCAAAGCGGAAGAAAATTATCAAAAACTTTTTGCCATAGATAGCACGAACCAATTAGGCCAATTATCTATTATTGATTTTTATCGAAAAAAAATGGATTACGACAATGCGTTTAAATATATACGAAAAGTAATATATAATCAAGACATTGATTTTCAGCCTAAAGCGATGATCTTTATTTCTATGTTACATAATCCTAAAGAATTAAATATCTATTTTCAGCAGATCGAAGAACATTTACTTTTATTGAAAGATGAGTATAAAGATAAAAAGGAATCCTATACTTTATATGCCGATTACTTGATAAAAATGAATAAGTTAGATGAAGCTGAAATTGAATTACAAAAAATCGTAAATAATTTTTCTGTTAACCCTGTTGTTTGGGAGCAATTATTATCTATTTATAGTTATCAGAGCAAATTTGATTCATTGTTTACAGTTTCTAGTACTGCTATAGATAGTTTTCCTAAACACGCTCTATTTTACCTTTTTAAAGGTATTTCCGGCATTCAAATTAAAAAACATGATGTAGCCCTGGCCGCATTAAAAAATGGGCTCAAACACGTAGAAAACAATCCGGATCTGGAAAATGATTTTTATACGTATTTAGGTGAAACGTATAATGAATTAAAAGAATATGAAAAATCTGATTATTATTTCGATTTAGTTATTAAAAAAGATTCAGTAGATTTATATGTGCTTAATAATTATGCTTATTACCTTTCTTTACGTGAAGATAAACTTGAATATGCTGAGGAATTAAGCCGTAAAACTATTGAAGCTGAACCAACCAATTCCACTTACCTTGACACGTATGCATGGATATTATTTAAACAAAAAAAATATAATGATGCTCTTTATTATATCCAAAAGGCCTACGATTTAGGTGGATATGAGAATCCTGAGGTCGTTGAACATTACGGAGATATTTCCTATTTTACCGGAAATAAAGAAAAAGCTCAAAAATTATGGGAATTAGCTAGAGACCTTGGCAGCACTGATAAAAATTTATTATTCAAAATTAAAACAGGAAAAATGGAATAATGTTTTTACCGAAAAACATAAAAATTATTTATTGTGTATTTATTGTTCTTGCACTCACTGGATGCAACATAACTAAAAAATCCACAACTATTAAACATGAAACCGTAATTTCTATCGATGTCCTCGATGATTATATTTCTAAAAACCGCAATATAGCAAAGGGGATGATTATCAATGGAGCAAAAATTAAAATTATTACCCAGAACCAAACCAACAGATTACGTGCAAATTTTAAAATTAAGACCGATAGTGCCATGCTCATTTCGCTTTCCAATTCTTTAGGTATTGAAATTGTCCGGGCATTAATATCAACCGATTCCATAAAGTTTATCGATCGAATTAACCGTAATTATATAGCAGGGAAATATGCTACAATTGCTAAGATGTATAATATTCCTTTAGAATATAAACTTCTTCAAGATGCCCTGATTGATGTTCATTCTATGTATTTTCAATCTGTACATTATCCTGAAAAAAAATATAAAAGTGAGCAAGGGATTTATAAATTTAAAAAAGAAACAAACAATTTAACATTTCAATATCAAGTAGATAATCAACAATTTTTTATCCAAAAAGTTGGTTTAAATTTTCATAAATTACCTCAGAAAATGTCCATTAATTATTCAAACTATACTACATTTGATAAGTTTATTTTCCCAATGGATGTGTCGACAATTATTTTTCAAAATGTAGATGAAACTGTGCAAGTAGATATTAATTATTCTGATTTACGATTTGAACCGGTAGATATAACGCTAAACGTTCCTTCGTCGTATCACAGAATTAATCCGTAACAAATTTAAGTTTATTACATATGAGATATTTCCTACTTATCAATTTTTTATTTTTTTCTTTATTTTCTTTTAGTCAGACCCGGCAGGAGCTAGAACAAAGAAAACAAAAAACGGAAAAGGAAATTAAACTCGCAAACGAGTTATTGCAACAAACCCAAAAATCCAAATCTGCCGGATTAAATAAGCTTTTAATAATAAAAAAACGAATCAATTTGAGAGAACAACTGATTCGTGATATTACCAACGAGATTAATCATTTAGATAAAACCATCGAAGATAAAAACAGACGAATTAATCAATTAGAATCAGATTTAAATAAGCTGAAGAGTGAATACGCAAAAATGATTTATTTTGCATATAAAAACCGGAATAATTACGATCGTTTAATGTTTATTCTTGCATCCGAAGATTTTAATCAGGCCTATCGCCGGATAAAATATTTTGAACAATATGCAAAATATCGTCGTAAACAAGCCTCTTTGATTTTTGCCACCCAAAAAACCCTTGAATACGAGATAGAATCCTTAAAAGATAAAAAGACAGAAAAGTTAGATTTATTATCGAGTAAAGAGAAAGAGAAAAATCATTTAAGAAATGAAAGAGTTCGTGAAAACAGAGAAATTGCCCAACTAAAAACAAAAGAAAACCAATTACGCAGGGAATTAAAGGCCAAAGAGAAAATCAGAGAAGATTTACAAAAGAAAATTGCCGAAATAATTGCCCGCGAAACTGCAAGAAGAAAACTTACTACTTTAAGCGCATCTGAAGAAGCGATCTCTGAAGGATTTAGAAATTCCATGGGAAAGCTTACATGGCCCATTGATAATGGAATAATAATAAGATCATTTGGAGAAATTGAGCATCCTATTTTAAAAGGGATTAAAATTAATAATGAAGGAATTGACATTAGTACCCGAAAAGACTCCAAAGTTCGATCGATTTATGAAGGTGAAGTAACCCAGGTATTTGCTGTTCCCGGGAATAATATGGCGATTATTATTCGCCATGGACATTTTTTAACTCTTTACTCAAATTTGGTTAATGTTCGTGTTCGTAAAGGAGACATTATCCCAAAAGGATATCATATTGGTGATGTCTATTATAACCAGGACGATGAAGAGAGTTCGATTTTGCATTTACGGGTATACGAAGAAACAAAAGTATTAAACCCGGAAAAATGGTTGTCTAAACATTAAAATCTGATGAATAATTTAAAATTTTGTTAAAGTTTATTTATAAAAACGAAACTTATTAATGATAATTGAGTATACAAAACAAATTGAGTCATTTATTAACCAAATATGATGTGCTAACAACGAATGTAAAAATGGAAAGAAGCATTTCTATTCAATCTAAAATTGAGAATATAAATATTGTCGAAAAGCTGGTTGATGAGGTTTCCGAAGAAGCTAAAATTAATTCAGAAGTATATGGGAAAATGCTGATTGCAACAGTTGAAGCTGTTAATAATTCTATCGTTCACGGTAATAAAGAGGACGAAACCAAAAAAGTTACCGTTACTTTTAATATTAATGATGATAAAATTTGCATTTTTATTCAAGATGAAGGGCCCGGCTTTAATTATCAGAAAGTACCCGATCCAACAATTCCTAAAAACATAGAAAATATCCATGGACGTGGTGTTTATTTAATGCGTCACCTAGCAGATAATGTTGTTTTCCATAACAATGGACAAAAAGTTAAGATTCAGTTTGATTTAACATAACATGGAACCCCATTTTTTTAATGAAGATATTGATTTTACCCATCCTAATAAAAATCACATAAAAATATGGATAAATAACGCCATAAAAAATGAAAATTATGTCCCGGGTCAAATTAATTTTATATTTACTTCAGATAAGTATCTTTTAAATATTAATAAACAATACCTTTCTCACAATTACTTTACCGATATAATTACATTTAATGATGTGCAGGGAGACATTATTAATGGAGATATTTTCATCAGCGTTGAAACGGTTAAAAACAATTCCTTACGATTTGGTGTTTCTTTTGATGAAGAACTTAGTCGGGTAATGATTCATGGTATTATGCATCTTATTGGCTATGATGACCAAACCGAAGAGCAAAAATCAGAAATGCGCAAAAAAGAAAATGAATATTTAGATAGATTGAAAAATCTTTTCTAATTTTCCGCAAATTTTAATAAGGATAAAGGTATGTTGCCAGCTTATGATGTAATCGTTGTTGGTGGAGGACATGCAGGATGTGAAGCAGCAGCTGCAGCAGCAAACATGGGTGCAAAAACATTGTTAATAACAATGGATATGACCAAGTTTGCACAAATGTCTTGTAATCCCGCCATGGGGGGTATTGCAAAAGGTCAAATTATACGTGAAATTGATGCCCTGGGTGGTTATTCTGCTCTCGTTACAGATCGAAGTATGATTCAATTTCGTATGCTTAATCGTTCTAAGGGGCCCGCGATGTGGAGTCCAAGAGCACAATGCGACCGAATGTTATTTACGATCGAGTGGAGGAAGGTTTTAGAACAAATTGAACATCTTGATTTATGGCAGGATTTGGTTACCGAACTTGTGATTAAAGATAATGTAGTAAAAGGGGTTAAAACAAAACTTGGTGTACAATTTAATGGCAAGTCCGTAATTCTTACCAATGGAACTTTTTTAAATGGACTAATGTACGTTGGAAGGAAAACTGCAGAGGGTGGAAGAGCAGGAGAAGCTCCCTCAAAAGGCATTTCTGAACAACTAGAAAAACATGGCTTTGAAGTAGGAAGAATGAAAACAGGAACCCCTGCACGATTAGACGGGAGAACCATAGACTTTTCAAAGCTCCAAGAACAAAAAGGGGATGAAGATGGCGGCCAGTTTTCCTTTTTACCACACGAGAAAAAGCCTCAGAATATTAAAAGTTGTTACATTACATTTACTCACCCCGGTGTTCATAACATTTTAGAAACCGGATTCGAAGAATCTCCGCTTTACAATGGGACAATAGAAAGTGTTGGGCCACGATATTGTCCTAGCATAGAAGACAAAATTGTAACTTTTGCTGATAAGGATAAACACCAACTATTTTTAGAACCCGAAGGCTGTGACACGAATGAGTATTATATCAATGGGTTTTCCTCCTCCTTGCCGTTAAACGTACAATTAAAAGCACTAAAACAAATCCCGGGATTAGAAAATGTCAAAATTTATCGGCCAGGTTATGCTATCGAATACGATTATTATCCACCGACGCAGTTAAATCATACATTAGAAACAAAAAACATTGAAAATCTTTACTTTGCTGGCCAGATCAATGGAACAACCGGTTACGAGGAAGCTGCTGCTCAGGGAATGATGGCTGGAATAAATGCGGTGTTAAAAATAAATAAACAACCCGAATTTATTTTAAATCGCGATCAGGCATATATTGGCGTATTAATCGACGACTTAATAACAAAAGGAGTGGATGAGCCATACAGGATGTTTACTTCACGAGCCGAGTACCGTATTTTGTTACGACAGGATAATGCCGACATACGCCTCACCGAATTAGGATATAGATTGGGGCTTGTCCCTTCGTATCGTTTTGATTTACTCAAAGAGAAAATCAAACATCGCGACGATCTGATTAAATTTATCAAAAATTATAGTGTTTCTCCCGAGGAGATCAATCCTTTATTACAACAAATTAACAGCTCTCCTTTAAAACAAAAAAGAAAATTAGTTGATGTCTTGCTACGCCCAGAAGTGTCGATAACACAGCTTAAAAAGTATATAAACAAACTAAACCAAAGGATAGAACAAATCGAGAATCGAAAAGAGGAAGTTATTGAGTCCGTCGAGGTTTTGATAAAATATTCAGGATACATTGAAAGGGAGCAACAAATGGCAGATAAGCTAAAGCGTTTAGAGCACATTAAGATTCCCCCTACATTTGATTATGAAAAGATTTTGTCTTTATCCACCGAAGCTAGACAAAAGCTGAAGAGAATACAGCCGAAAAGCATTGGGCAGGCTGCTCGAATAAGCGGAGTTTCACCTTCTGACGTGAGTATTCTTTTGATTTATATGGGCCGTTAACGTTCCACGTGGAACCATTGATTTGTTTTTTTTATCTCGTTCCACGTGGAACAAAAAAATAATAATATTATGGAAAAAGATTTTATTGTGTCAGGTAAGTTGGTTGATTTGTTTCAACGGAAAATTTTTAATGCCGACGTTTTTGTTCGTGGTGGTAAAATTGAAAAAATCATAGAATCTGATAAAGAATATAAAAATTATATTCTCCCCGGATTTGTTGATTCCCATGTTCACATTGAAAGCTCTATGCTTATTCCCTCCAATTTTGCGAGGATCGCTGTAGCACATGGTACTGTGGCTACTGTTTCGGATCCTCATGAGATAGCAAATGTTATGGGTGTTGAAGGCGTTCATTTTATGATTCAAAACAGCAAAAAGGTCCCTCTTAAATTTTATTTTGGAGCGCCATCTTGCGTTCCGGCCACACCGTTTGAGTCCTCTGGGGCGGTAATTGATTCTCATAAAATAAAGAAGCTTTTAGAGAATGAAGATATTTATTTTTTAGCTGAAATGATGAATTTTCCTGGGGTAATTAATGATGATGTGGAGATACTCCAAAAAATTGAATTTGCACATCAAGAAGGAAAGCCTGTTGATGGACATGCGCCCGGATTAAGTGGCGTGGGGCTAAAAAAATATGCAGCACAAAAAATTTCTACCGATCATGAATGTTCTACATTGGAAGAGGCGGAAGAAAAAATAAAACAGGGGATGAAAATTCAAATACGAGAAGGTAGTGCTGCCAAGAATTTTAACAAACTTTTCCCGTTGATTCATTCTTATCCAGAAAAAATTATGTTTTGTACAGACGATTGTCACCCCGATGATTTGATGAAAGGACATATCAATAAAATTGTCGCCCGGGCAATTGCAAATGGTGGCGATCTTTTTGATGTTTTGAGGGCAGCAATGGTGAATCCGGTAAAACATTATGGGTTAAATGTTGGCTTGTTGCAGCCTGCTGACCCGGCTGATTTTATTGTAACATCGGACCTTGTTCATTTTAATATAGAAAAAACGTATATTGACGGGAATGTTGTGTTTGAAAATGGCAAACCACAATTCCCTTTAGTTAAAGAAAAAACAGTGAACCATTTTAATGCACAAAAAATAAATATAAATGATATTGCTATAAAAGCAAATGGGAATAAAGTGAATGTAATAGTAGCTCAAGACGGAGATTTGCTTACCGGAAAAGAAGTGATGAAAGGGAACATCAAAAATCAAAGGATTGTTGCAGATGTGGACAACGATATTTTAAAAATTGTAGTAGTAAACCGGTACACTCCTGCACCCCCTGTTGTGGGTTTAATTAAAAATTTCAATCTTAAAAAAGGCGCCATTGCAGGAAGCATTGCACACGACAGCCATAATATTATTGCCATTGGCACCAATGATGATGACATTGTAAATGCAATAAATACAATTATTGATACCAAAGGAGGAATTGTTGCCTGTAATAAAGACGAAATGGAAATGCTCCCGCTGGATGTAGCTGGATTAATGTCGAGAGAAGAGGCGGAACAAGTAGCCAAAAAATATGATAAAGTAAGCCAAAAAGCAAAGTCTTTTGGTTCGAAATTGAATGCTCCTTTTATGACCATGGCTTTTATGGCGCTTCTGGTTATACCTGAGTTGAAGATTGGTGATAAAGGGTTGTTTGATGTATCGAAATTTGAATTTACATCATTATTTAATGAGTAAATAATGTTGAAAAAACAAAAAGATAAATTTAAGCCATTTCTTTCTGTACTACCTGATAGTCCGGGTGTTTACCAGTTTTTTAATCAAGTCGGTGATATTATTTATGTAGGAAAAGCAAAAAATATAAAAAAGCGGGTTTCTTCATATTTTTCAAAAGAACATTTTGAAAATAATAAAACACGGGTTCTGGTTAGTAAAATTGACAAAATTGAGTATATCGTTGTAGAAACAGAGTCGGATGCTTTGTTGCTCGAAAATAACCTGATAAAAAAATATAGGCCTCGCTACAATGCCATGCTTAAAGACGACAAATCGTTTCCGTGGATTTGTATTAAAAATGAAAATTTCCCACGGGTTTTTTATACCCGGAATGTTATTCATGACGGATCAATTTATTTTGGGCCATATACTTCTACCTATATGGTTAAAGTTTTACTTGATTTAATTAGACAAATTTACCCGCTCCGAAATTGCAATCTCAATTTATCACCCGAAAAGATTTTGAAAAATGATTATAAACCATGCCTTGAGTACCATCTTGGAAACTGTAAAGCACCATGTATCGGTTTACAATCTGAAGAAGATTACAATCAATCCATTGAAAATATTAAGCAAATTTTAAAAGGGAATATCCATCAGGTTATTTTTTATTTAGATGATTTAATGAAAAGATATGCCGCTGATTATAAATATGAAGAAGCCCAGTTAATTAAAGAAAAAATTGAAATATTGGAAAAGTATAAAAGTAAATCCACGATTGTTAGCCCTTCGCTAAATAATGTAGATGTTTTTTCAATTTTGGATGATAAAAGCACGGCATATGTTAATTTTTTAAAAGTAGTTGAAGGAAGGATTGTTCAGGCACATACGGTGGAATTCAAGAAAAAGCTTGACGAAAAGCCCGACGATTTGTTACCCATGGCTATAGTAGAGCTAAAAGAGCGATTAAGCAGCGATGCGAAAGAAATAATTATTCCTTTTGCCATAGATTTATCTTTAGAAAACCTGAAAATTACAATACCCCAGCAGGGGGACAAAAAATCGTTACTTGAGCTTTCCCAAAGGAATTTAAAATACTATAGGCTTGAAAAACAAAAAAAATCGGAGAAGAAAAAAGAAAAGCATTCTGGTAAACGATTAGTACAAAAAATCAAGCATGATTTAAATTTGCCGGATTTACCTACGCAGATAGAATGTTTTGATAATTCGAATATTCAGGGCTCCAATCCTGTAGCCGCTTGTGTTGTTTTTAAAAATGCTAAACCCAGTACAAAAGATTACCGACATTACAATATTAAAACCGTTCAGGGGGCTAATGATTTTGCATCCATGGAGGAAGTCGTTTATCGACGATACAAAAGATTGGTGGATGAAAAGAAGAGTTTGCCACAGCTTATTGTAATTGATGGTGGAAAAGGACAACTAAATGCGGCCGTAAAAAGCTTAAAAAAGTTAAACCTTGAAAAAAATATTTCCATAATAGGTATAGCAAAAAGGCTCGAAGAGATTTTTTTCCCTGGAGATCCCATACCCCTGTATCTGGATAAAAATTCAGAAACGTTAAAAGTGATTCAATATATTAGGAATGAAGCTCACCGATTTGGCATTAAATTTCATCGCAACAAACGGTCGGGCAATTTTATTAAAAGCGAATTAGAAAACATCCCTGGTATTGGGCCCAAAACGATAGAACAGTTGCTTAAAAAGTTTAAAACCATTAAAAAATTACGCTCCGTAAGCATGGATGAGATTTCTAGCGAAATAGGAAATGCTAAAGCCAGATTGTTATACGAATATTTTCATCAATGATTTTTTTGGTGTTTTAATAGGGTTAACATATACACATTTTAAGCTGCATTTCGCGATTTTTGTTACAGTATTGAGATTTGCAAAGGAATTTATTTTTTTTTGAACGAAGATTTAGTGTGGCAAAAAAATCTTGATTTTTTTAAATCCTTATGATGAATTCCTTTTATCTTTGCAACGAATTTGCTAAAAGTATTGATCGATGCCCGAAAAAAAACCATTTATTCATTTTTTTTCCGCTGAAGATGAATTTAATTTCATTTCAGATACTATAATTGATAAAAACAGTGCGACGGGTGATACTTTAATTCTGCAAGAACCTGCAAAGGACACCATAAAAGGAAAAGATACAACAAGCAAACAAAAAATAGAATTTAACCAGCAACAAATTGATTCCATTTTAAGGGTAAGTGAAGAGCGTATCCGTCAAATAGAACAGCAAAGACAAAAAGCAACAGAATTACAACAAAAGAAAATCTATAAACCAAAAACCGATACGGCGAAGATTCTTTATCGCGAGTTTGGTGTTGCTAATTTCCCTGTAAAAGAACGCCTGGAAAACGATCCTTTTAATCAAAACATTTTTCTTAATTTTAAATTAACCAAACCAAAACAAGATCAAGAAAAGAAATCTGTGTTTATTGAAAAGCCTGTCACTCAAACGAACACTAAAAAATATACAGAAACTACCGGCCCAAAAGATGTAAGGCCTTATCCAGCAGCAATAAAGGAGCAGTTTGATTGGGTTACGATATTGCTTGTGGTAAGTTTTGGTTTGTTTGGATGGTTGCGATTATTTCATAAAAAATATCTTCTATCATTACTAAAGTCTACCATTAGTTATCAGGAAGCCTATTCACTTTACAGGGATAAAAATTCGTTGATGCAAAGAGCTTCATTTGTTGCAAATTTACTGTTTGTTAGTAATGCCTCGTTATTCGTTGTTCAGTTATCGAAAATATTTCAATTACAATGGGTTAATATGCCGGAGTATGAATTATATATTATGGTTGCGGCCTTCTTAACCGGGTTATATATCTTTCGAAGCATAACAACTGGCTTTATAGGGTTTGTATTTTTAAAACAACAGGTGTTTTCCGAATATTTTCACCATGTACATTTATATACCAAAAACATAGGATTGTTTTTATTTCCTGTGGTGATTGCACTCCAGTTTTTAACGTACGATTATCTTGATTTTATCGTTTACATAGGGTTTGGGCTATTTTTTGTTTTTTATCTTTTGCAATTAATAAGGTCATTTCAAATAATAAATCGAAAGAATGTTTCAATATTTTATATGATTTTGTATCTTTGTGCTTTCGAATTTGCGCCCTTTTTGATTCTTTACAAAATGTTTTTAACGCTAATAAATTAAGGCGTTTGCAAGTTTTGTAAACCAACAAATTCAAATTAGAATACATGAAAATAAAAACTATTTTAGTATCACAGCCGGAGCCGAAAAATGATAAGTCCCCTTATTCCGAACTCGCCGAAAAAAATAATCTTAAAATTGATTTTAGGCCATTTATACAGGTAGAAGGGATTAGTGCGAAGGAGTTCAGACAGACAAGAATTGATATTCTTGCTCATACCGGGGTGATTTTTACCAGTCGAACGGCGATAGATCATTTTTTTAGAATCAATGAAGAGATGCGACTATCTATTCCGGACACCATGAAATATTTTTGTATTTCTGAAGCAACCGCTTTGTATCTACAAAAATATATCGTTTACCGGAAAAGGAAAATTTTTTATGGAAATGGAAAATTCGGAGATTTGATGAGCACGATCAAAAAGCATAAAGAAGAAAAGTTTTTAGTGCCTTTATCTGATATCCATAAAGAGGAAATACCCAAAAAATTAGAGCAAGCACGTATTAAATATACAAAAGCAATAATGTATTGTACTGTAAGTGCTGATTTATCCGACTTGTCGGATGTTAATTATGATATGTTGGTTTTTTATAGTCCTTCAGGGATTAAATCATTACTAGAAAATTTTCCGGATTTTAAACAAAACAATACGCAGATTGCTACATTTGGCCCTAAAACAGCCAAGGCGGTTAAGGATGCAGGGTTAAAAGTTAACGTAAAAGCGCCAACACCTGATGCCCCATCTATGACAATGGCTATAGATCAGTTTATTAATAACCAAAAAACGAAAAAATAATTATTTTGATCATAATCCGTTTATTCATGAGAGGCTTTTTCGAAAGCCTCTTTTTATGGTTTTAATAACAATCTGATTTTCTTTATATTTGAAAAAAATTGATTTGATAATACATGACAACCGAGAAACTTTCCAAAAAAGAAAGATTAAAAAGCCAAAAGAAAATCCAGCAATTGTTCGAAAAAGGGAATCCTTTTAATCAATTCCCCTTCCGTATTATCTGGCATTTCGAGAAACAATTCAATCCTGAGGTTTGTGCACAAATTGGGATAAGTGTTAGTAAGCGCAAGATTAAAAAAGCAGTAGAAAGAAATCGAATAAAACGAAAAATAAAAGAAATATATCGTAAAAATAAGGTTCTAATATATAATCCCTTAAAAGAGTTTAAACAAAGTATTTATTTTATGGTTATTTATAACTCAGCCGAAGACTTAAATTATACAGAAATGGAAAAAGAATTATTAAAGGCTTTACATAAAATGGTTAAACAGCTTAGAAGTTAATCTATTGGCAGAGGCCTTTTTGCGTTAAAAATTGTTAATATTTACCCGATATGGTTATTTCGCATCATTAATTCTTTAAATTTGCTTTGTGGATAAAGAAAAAGAGGAAAAACAGATGAAACAAGCATGATTAAAATAATTATTAAACACACACGATAATGATTATTTTAATTATGCGGTTCCATATGGCCTTAAAAAATAAAAAATAAACATATGAAATCAAAAAATATTTTTATTAAAACAGTGGTGTTTATCCTGCTAACAGGAATTACTACCACTTTTTTGTGGAGTTTTAAGGAGGGCGATGATTTTAAAATCGCCAAAAGCATGGATATTTTCTATTCTCTTTTTAGAGATGTAAATGTTTACTATGTAGATGAGACAAACCCTGAAAAAATGGTAGAAACTGGGATAAATGCAATGCTTGAGGAATTGGATCCATATACTGTCTATATCCCTGAAAAGGATATGGATGAATTTAATTTTATGACCACAGGCCAGTATGGAGGAATTGGTGCGTTAATTCGAGGGACAGGAGAATTTCCGATTATTGCAAAACCATACAAAGGCTTTCCTGCAGATAAAGCGGGCTTAAAAGCGGGAGACAAAATTCTTGAAATTGATGGGAAACCAGCCAATGAAAATCAATTAGAGCAGGTTAGTGAAAAACTCAAGGGCGTACCTCAAACAACGGTTAAGCTTTTGGTTGAACGGCCTTATTCCGGCGAAAAGATGGAAAAAGAACTTGTACGTGAAGAGATTCAGATTAAAAGTGTTCCATACTATGGCGTTGTGGATGGAAATATTGGTTATATAAGAATATCTAAATTTACGCCAGAAGTTTCGCGGGAAGTAAAAAATGCACTCAGAGAATTGAAAGCAGAGCAACAAATAGAATCTGTGATTCTTGATTTAAGAGGAAATCCCGGAGGATTATTAGTGGAGGCTCCTAAAATTTGTAATTTATTTATCCCGAAAGGTGAGGAAATTGTATCTACAAAAGGCAAAACAAAAAAGTGGAACCAGACATTGAAAACCACAGAATCTGCTTATGATACCGAAATACCTTTAGCGGTTTTGGTTAGTAGAACTTCTGCCTCTGCTTCTGAAATTGTCGCCGGAGCGATTCAGGATCTTGACAGAGGTGTTGTTGTTGGACAGCGTACCTTCGGTAAAGGATTAGTCCAAACAACCATTCCGCTTAATTATAATGCTCAGCTTAAGGTAACCACAGCAAAATATTATATTCCCAGCGGACGATGTATCCAGGCACTTGATTATGCGCATCGCAACGAAGACGGAAGTGTAGGGTATATTCCCGATTCATTAATCTCTGAATATAAAACCCGCAATGGACGAAAAGTTTACGATGGTGGTGGCATTAGGCCAGACATTGCTTTTGAGCCCGAAGAGGTGAGCCAAATGTCCATTAGCCTGTTATCTCAAAATGTGATTTTTGATTATGCGACTAAATTTGTTTATGAAAATCCAACCATAAAAAAAGTTGATGATTTTAATATTACGGATACGGTTTATAATGATTTTGTAACATTTGCTTTGGAGCAAGAGTTTAATTATGAGACTGAGAGTGAAAGAGAATTGAAAGAACTTATTAAAATTATAAAGCGTGAAAAGTTTTATGATAGAGTAGAAAAAGAGATTGAAGCATTACAAAATCAGTTGATCAAAGACAAGGAAGAAGACTTATATGTTTTTAAAGATGAAGTTATTCAGTTTTTACGTGACGAGATTGTTGGAAGATATTATTATGAAGAAGGGCAAATACAAGCAAATTTAAAAGATGATGATCAATTGAAAAAAGCGATTGAAATTTTAAAGGATCAGGAAAATTATTATTCGATTCTTTCCGGGAATGAAAAAGATTAAAGAGTATTGTAACAAACCCATGTGGAATTTTGGTTATTTTTTGTAAATACCGCAACTGTCACAAAAAGAGCCATTTAAGCGTTTGTAAAACGCTTTAGGGATTCTATTCTAAACCAATTTTTTCCGCTTAAATGTATGGAACAAAATAATGACAGAAACAATAGCTGCCATAAAATCAGCCATGGGAAAAGCCATCCAAACCCCATCTAACATGAGTCCTCCAACTTTAGGAAGTATCAGTATTAAAGGAGTAATTAGCATAACCCAACGCAGTATGGCGAGCACGAAGGCTTGTTTTGCCTGGCCCATTGCCTGATGAATACCCATTGCCATGGTATTTACCCCCATGAGCCACATCATCATTACAACAATTCGTAGGGCTCGCGGGCCCTGTGCCAGTAATTTATCTTCATTTGTAAAGAGAGTAAATATATCCCCGGAAAAAATTTCGAAAAAAATGACAGCAAGCACACCATAAATCAGGGAGTATTTAATAACCAGCCGAATGGTATGTTTTACCCGGTCGTATTGTTCTGCTCCATAGTTATACCCCACAATCGGTTGCATGCCCTGGTTTAATCCAAAAAGAGGCATCCCAAAAAACAAGGTGGTTTTGTAGATAATTCCAAAGATGGCAATGGCTGTATCTCCTCCAAGAGCACCCAGGGTGTGATTGAGCACGATATTGGCAAAACTACTGGAAGATCGCATACCAAAACCTGATAAGCCCACAGAAAGAGATGGTTTTAAGATATGCTTTTGTAGTTTCATAAAACGTAGTTTGATGGAAATAATACTTTTTGTGCTGGAAAAGTACCCGATAAGATATATTAAAGTGGCAAATTTCCCTAAAATTGTTGCTAAAGCAGCCCCACGGATACCCATATCCAAAGGAAAAATAAAGATATAATCCAATACTGTATTTACTAAGATTCCTAATAACATGGCATACATTGCTTCCCGGGCAAACCCTTCTGCCCGTAAATAGTTGCTTGTACCCACACAAAAGGGGAACCACAACATACCAATAAAGACAATTTGTCCATAATCGTGAGCATAGGGTAGTATACTTTTTGTAGCTCCAAAGGCTTGTATGATGGGATCGGTAAATAAAAAACCAATACTGCTAAAGAAAATTCCTACCAGTATGATGAGCAAAAAACCATTCCCGGCTATAGCATTCACTTCTTGCACATCACCTTTACCAAGTTTGCGGGATATTAAAGTGGACGTCCCAATACCGATCATGTGGGCAAATGAAGAAATAATGGCAATGATAGGCAAAACAATGGTTACCGCAGCAATACCCAGGGAGCCCACACCGCGTCCAACAAAAATTGTATCTATAATATTATAAATGGCATTGGCAAACATACTTACCATAGAGGGTAACGACAGGCTGAATAATAGCCTGCTGACTTTATTACTTCCCAGTTTGGTATAGTTTTCTGCCATTACTATTGCTTTTTAATAGCAACAAAGGTAACGATCAAAATTTAGCTTTTTAATATAAGAGTAATTAATGGTATATATTACCTCTACCATCTCGTTAAGTAGCATAAGTTTGTAAGTTTTAAAATAGTAAATCTGCTTTTGGCAGCTGCTTTCATTAATGTGCCTCCAGCCAGTTTGCACCGGTACCCAAATCCACGGTTAACGGAATGCTAAGTTTTACTGCATTTTCCATTTTGTTCTTAACGATTTCTTTTATCTTCTCTAGCTCGGGTTGATAAACATCAAAAATTAATTCATCGTGTACTTGAAGAATTATTTTTGTTTTAAAGTTTTGTTTTCCCAACTCGCTAAGAACATCAATCATAGCCAGTTTAATAATATCAGCAGCAGAACCTTGTATAGGTGCATTTATAGCATTTCTTTCAGCAAACCCGCGAACGGTTGCATTTCGTGAATTAATATCTTTTAAAAAACGTTTTCGCCCCATTAATGTTTCCACGTATCCTTTTTCACGGGCTACGGCAATACATTTATCCATATATTCCTTTACTTTTGGGAAACCTTTAAAATATTCATCAATCAATTGTTTGGCTTCTGTTCGTGGAATATTTAACCGTTGCGACAATCCATAGGCAGAAATACCATATATGATTCCAAAATTAGCTGTTTTCGCTTTTCTCCTTTGGTCTTTAGTAACTTCCGATAATTTTTCCACGTGGAAAATTTTCGAAGCGGTGGACGTATGGATGTCGGTATTATTTTTAAAGGCTTCAATCATTTTTTCATCCTGACTCATGTGGGCCATCAGGCGCAGCTCTATTTGTGAATAATCGGCAGCCAGTAAAACGTGATCGTTGTCTTTAGGGATAAAGGCTTTACGGATTTCCCGCCCACGTTCTTCGCGGATTGGAATATTCTGTAAGTTTGGATTATTAGAGCTTAAACGTCCCGTGGCTGCAATAGCCTGGTTAAAAGAAGTATGTATTTTCCCTGTTTTTTTATTGATTAATTTGGGCAATGCTTCAATATAGGTTGACAATAATTTTTTTAGCGAACGAAACTCAAGGACATCGTTAACAATAGGATGTTTATCGGCAAGCTTTACTAATGTTTCTTCGCTGGTAGAATATTGTTTCGACTTGGTTTTTTTGGCATTAGGGTCTAATTTTAACTTATCAAAAAGTATTTCGCCCAACTGTTTGGGTGATGAAATATTAAAAGAAATACCTGCCTGATCTATAATTTTTTCTTCAATTTTAATTAGCTCTTTATTAAGCTCTTTTGCATAATCATTTAAAGCATTGGTGTTTATTTTTACTCCTTCGCTTTCCATTTCGGCCAATACGGGAATTAAAGGCATTTCAATGGTTTCTGCTAAATCGTATAATCCGGTTTTTTCCAACTCTTTTTCAAACAGCTCTTTCAGTTGAAAGGTTAAGTCGGCATCTTCGGCGGCATAATCTTTTAATTGATCTAGTGGCACATTGCGCATTGAACCTTGATTAGCTCCTTTCTTGCCAATCAGTTCTTTAATTTCTACCGGACGATATCCCAGGTATTGTTCTGCAAGGTAATTCAGGTTGTGGCGTAAGTCGGGTTGAAGTAAGTAATGTGCAATCATAGAGTCAAATATTTCACCTTGAACATTTATGCCATAATTTTTTAACACCAAAATATCATATTTAATATTTTGTCCGATTTTTCTTATATCTTTATTTTCAAAGACATCTTTAAAGGCATCTACTATTTTTTGTGCTTCTTTTTGTTCTTTTGGAATATGAATATAATAGGCTTTATGTACTTCCCACGAAATTGAAAAGCCAACAATCTCTGCGGTGTGTGGGTTGAGTTCTGTTGTTTCGGTATCGAAACAAAATTCTTTTAAATTTTTGAGTTGATCAACTAGTTTATTTCGTTTCTTTTCATCATCAATTAAAATATATTCATGCTCTGTGTTGGATATGTTTTTAGTTTCCTGATTCGCTTGTTTGTCCGTATCATTTTCGCCAAATAATGTTCCCTGCATTACACTACCAGCTTGTGTTGTAATGATTTCTTTCTGGAAAAGTCGCCGGGCAGTACTTCTAAATTCTAATTCTTCAAAAAGTTTTGTTAATAGCTCTTCCTTCGGATCGTCTAACACTAACTTTTTTACATCAATTTTAACAGGGACATCCAGTCTTATGGTTACCAGCTCTTTGGAAAGCATAACCTGTTCTTTATTGTCGAGGAGTTTTTCTTTTTGTTTTCCCTTTATGTCCTCAATGTTTTTGTAGATATTTTCAATACTGCCGTATTGTTCTATTAGTTTAATGGCCGTTTTCTCTCCGATTCCGGGTGCTCCGGGAATGTTGTCTGAGCTGTCACCCATTAATCCCATGATATCAATAATTTGTTCGGGATTATCAATTTTAAATTTTTCGCATATTTTTGTTTTATCGATTATTTCCATATCTCCACCGGCACGTCCGGGTTTATACATCTTAATATGTTCGGTAATTAGTTGCCCATAATCTTTATCTGGGGTCATCATATAGGTTGTAAAGCCTTTTTTTTCGGCTTGTTTAGCCAAGCTGCCAATTACATCATCGGCTTCGTATCCATCAACTTGCAAAATAGGAATCTGAAATCCTTCTATAATATTTTTGATATAAGGAATGGATTTACGGATATCTTCGGGCATGGCTTCACGATGTGCTTTATATTCTTTATACATTTCGTGGCGAAAGGTAGGGCCCGGAGGATCGAAAACCACCGCAACATGCGACGGGTTTTCTTTTGCGATTAAATCAATCAGCGTGTTGGTAAACCCATAAATAGCCGATGTGTTTAACCCTTTGGAATTAAATCGTGGGTTTTTTATAAATGCGTAATATGAACGGTATATTAATGCATAAGCATCTAAAAGATAGAGGTTTTTAGACATAGGGTAAAGCTTTAGTTTAAATATGGTATCCATTTAAAATACAAACTACCAAATTACAACATCCCTGGCAAAAATAATAATGGTTTAAAAGATAATTAATTTCACCACTTTCAACAGCATGGCTTAGTAAGTTTTTAAATCTTGATTGCGGAATTGATTAGGAATTGTTAATTTTAATGGAATTTGAAAAAATGAAAAACAGGGCTGTGAAAATAGATTTTAATCCTGAATGGTATCAACATGCACAGGAAGAGCAAAAAATGCGTGCTCCGCATATGCTAACAAAATATGCCGACAGCGATGCCAGAAAAGCCGGACAATTACGCGGATTGATTATTGAACATCATGTGAGTGGGTGGTTTAAAAAATATTATCCACTACATTATATGGAGCCTGATAATTATCACCAATGGACACAATTTTGTAGCCATGATTTTAAATTAAAAACCCCCTCTCGAATTTTATATATCGATGTTTCCGGACCTAAAAAAGATGGTTCTTTTGGATCGTATCGCTACAAGCCACAAGCTGGCGTTGACGCTCATGTTTTGTGTAATGCAATTGGTTTTAAATCGTGGGATTGTGTTGATTATAAAAAAGGATTTGAAATTTGGGGTGTGGTAATGCCTAAAAAATATAAAACAACTATAAATCCAAAGGATATTATTAATTTTGGAGACTGGTTAAAACAGATTGGTTTATGAAACCCTCATGCAATAAAGTACACGGCCTGTCTGCCGAATTTATCCGCCGGAGGAGGACAGGCAGGCAAGGATAGGAGCTGAAGCGAAGCAGAGTTCACGAATACCCAATTAAAAAAATATTTTTGAGGAATAAATTTTGAGTGTTCCATGGTATTTGAAAAACAGAAATAAAAATTAGTAATTGTATTTGCTTAAATAGCAGAAATATAACATAAATAAATGTGAATGGATTATATGAAATTATTACCTTCGGGTTTAGATAAGGAACAGAAAAAAAAAGCACAAATTAGGATTGAACGATATTTGAAAAAATATCCGGATAAAGATATCCGAAAATTTATTGATAAAATTAATGCAGAACTTAATTTGGAAAACACAAAGCAAGCCTTAATTTCTGAAATTCAAAAAAGGGAAAATCAAAATAATAAGCAAACCATTGAATATGCTAAACAGAGCATTCTAAATGGCAAATATGCTCAAAAGCTTTTACAAGGTAATCGTTATCCCTTTGCCCGGTTGGAAGAGTTTATTGCTAAAAACAAGGCCAATCAAATGACACTTTACCATAATGATTTTAGAGAAACAAACATTAAAAAACAATCTGTTGATCTAATTGTTACCGACCCCCCGTATCCTAAAAAATATATTGGTTTGTATCGCGATTTGGCATTGTTTGCCTTAAAAGTTTTAAAATCAGGTGGCTCACTTTTTGCTATGGCAGGACAATCGTATCTTCCGGAGATTTTAAAGCAAATGGAGGTAGATGGTTTGAATTATAACTGGACACTGGCTTATTTAACCCCCGGAGGGCAGTCGCCACAACTATGGCAGCGAAAGGTAAATACTTTTTGGAAACCGGTTTTATGGTACATAAAGGGAAAACCGGATAAATGGATGGGAGATGTGGTAAAAAGTAATGTAAACGATAACGATAAAGCTTTTCATTTTTGGGGACAGTCTATTTCAGGAATGTCGGATTTAATTGATCGGGTTTCGTATATGGGCGAGACCGTTTTAGACCCTTTTATGGGAGGAGGAACTACAGGAGCCGTTTGTTTAATGCAACGAAGAAAATTTATTGGGATTGAGCTGGATAAAGAAGTTTTTGAAACGGCAAAAAGCCGCTTAAAACTTTTGGGAAAAGAGTTAGAAGGGTAATTTATAAATTATCCTCAGCATACCACTCGGCAAAAGAAGTACCCGTTTCGTGTAATTTAATGCTGTGAAGCGTTAACCTTTCAGGTAGTTTTTTCATAATTTTTTCTGCAAAATCAGACACCAAATTTTCGCAGGTAGGCTGGTAGTTCGTAATATATTGTTTTTTAAACATTGGGTTATTCATACCATCTAAGCTGTCGGCGGCATCTTTTTTTAAAATAATAGCATGGTCAAGAGGGTGGATTATTTCGGTATTTACAATCTTTTTTAAATCGCCAAAGTCAATGACCATTCCGTTTTTAGGATCTTCTTCATCCTCGATAGGCGTGCCTATTACTGTGACAAAAAGCTTGTAAGAATGGCCATGTATATTTGCACATGGGCCATCGTAATTCCATAATGCATGTGCAATTTCAAAGTTAAACTCTTTGGTTACTCTAATTTTTGTCATTTTAAAATGTTACGCGTATGTTTGTCAGAACAAAGATATTAATCTTTTGTTTTTAAATGATTATGTAATGAAAAACCATCCAGCAGCTAGCGGATGGTAAAAAGTATTTTGTTTGCGATTAAAAATTTATGTGTTCGTACATTTACTTACACAACCAACAATATTGCTTAAGTTAGCATGTTTTAAAAAGTAGTACGTATTTTTCCCTTCTCTTTTAGAGCACAATACACCCTTATCTTTTAAAATTCCAAGATGGTGTGAAGTAGTGGATTGTTCAATTCCTAAAAGTTCGTGTATTTCTGTTACTGTAAGTTTTTTTCCGTCTTCGAGGTAATTTAAAATAGCAATCCGCATTGGATGGGCAATAGCTTTTAACATATTAGCCGCTTCCTCTAATTGCTCTATGGTTAAGTCTTTTATATTCATTTTCTTTAACTTTTTTGATGTTAATTAGACAAATGCAAATATATAAATATCTTATTTTTAAATGATGACAAATATCATTTTTTTAGGTTTAAGATGTTGATTTTGTGAATTTAATTTGTAATAATTGTTAAAGCTTAACTTGTATGAACATCATCAATTGATTTTTGTTTTAATTTTTACTGAATGAATTAATTAGTATATTTGAATCGATATAAAAGTCAAAGAATGTCTGTTGTTGATAAAATAAAAGCTCCAATAAAAGATGAAATGGAAAAGTTTGAACCCTTTTTCCGTTCATCCATGCAAATCAGGGTGCCGCTATTAAATATTATTATGAACTATTTACTACGGCGCAAGGGAAAGCAGATGCGCCCCATGTTTGTTTTTTTAACGGCAAAAATGTTAAAAGATGAGGTGGACGAATCAACGTATACAGCCGCATCGTTGATAGAGCTTTTGCATACCGCCACTTTAATTCATGATGATGTGGTTGATGAAGCGTATGAGCGAAGAGGATTTTTCTCCATCAACGCCCTTTGGAAATCGAAAATTAGTGTGCTCGTGGGTGATTATTTGCTTTCTAAAGGCCTTTTACTAGCTGTGGAACATAATGAATATGAGCTATTGAAGATTGTATCCGTAGCGGTACGAGAGATGAGTGAAGGGGAGTTGTTACAAATTCAAAAATTAAGGAAACTGAACCTTACCGAAGAGGTTTATTACGATATAATCCGTAAAAAGACAGCTTCTCTTATTGCTGCATGTACAGCGTGTGGAGCAAAATCTTCTGGAGCAGATGATTCGTTGGTTAAAAAAATGTGGCAATTTGGCGAGTATGTGGGAATGGCTTTTCAGATTAAAGATGACCTGCTCGATTATCAGAATAATGGCGGGATTGGAAAACCTTCCGGAAACGACATTAAAGAAAAAAAACTGACCCTCCCCATTATTTATGCATTGGATAAATCTTCTTTAACAGAAAAAAAGAAGATGTTAAGCATTGTAAAAAGGCACAATAAGAATAAACAAAAAGTACAGGAGGTTATTGATTTTGTTATTGCAAAAGGAGGAATTGAATACGCTTCTCAACAAATGCATGAATATAAAAACAAGGCACTTTCATTACTGAACGAAATTACGGATAATAACCCTAAAGGTGCGCTTGAGGAATTAGTTAATTACGTTGTAACACGGAAAAAATAAGTTGATCCATTTTTTATGTTTATGAAGCACTGTGCTCTCCGGCCAACCATCCGGTAGAGTATGCTATTTGAAGATTGTAACCGCCTGTATCTGCATCCAGATTAATAATCTCACCAGCAAAGAAAAGGCCTTTGGTTAATTTCGACTCCATGGTTTTGGAGGATATTTCTTGGGTTGGAATTCCGCCTGCGGTAATAATAGCCTCTTTAAACGAACGATAACCGGTAATTCGAAATGACATATTTTTAAGCGTATAGCGGATTTTCTTTCGTTCTTTTGCACTAATCTGATGACACTCTTTTTCTTCATTTAAACCGGCAACTTCAACAAAATAAGGAATCAATGCTGCCGGCAGGATGTTTCGAAACATAGTGGAAATTTTTTTCTTGCCATTTTCATTTATTTCACGCAGAAGCCTGTTGTCCAATTTTTTGTCATCCAGAGCTGGTTTTAAATCAATAAAGACTTCTACTTTGTTGTTTTTTTGAAGTTCGGTTACAATGTTTCTGCTAAGGGTTAGTATAATGGGGCCAGATAGTCCGAAAGGCATAAACTCCAGCTCACCGAAAGATTCGGTGTTTTTTTTGTTGTTAACCCACACAGCAGCAAGTACATTTTTTAGTTTCAAACCCTGTAAATTTTTTGGGATATCTTTTTCCGTTTCGAGAGGGACAAGAGCCGGTTGTGGAGTTTCCAACGAATGGCCTGCTTGTTTTGCCAGCGCATAACCATCACCGGTTGACCCGGTAGCAGGATATGATTTTCCTCCGGTAGCCAGGATAACATTATTTGAATTAAATATAGTGTTCCCAACCTGCACTCCTTTTATGGCAGAGTCTTCAATAATTAAACGTTTTACCGGATGGGCAGGCAAAATATCAACATTTAAGGATTTGTTCCATGCCAGCAAAGCATTCAGCACATCAATGGCTTTATTGCTCGCAGGGAAATATCTGCCACCGCGTTCTAGCTTACATTCCACATGATATTTTTTTAGTAATTGAAGAATATCTTGTGAAAAGTATTGATGAAAAGCATATTTCAGAAACCTTCCATTGGGGTAAATATGTTTGATGAATTCATTCATCGGTAAGTTGTTGGTAATATTACATCTTCCTTTCCCGGTAATTCTAAGCTTACGGCCTTCCTGGTGCATTTTTTCAAGGATTAATACTTTTTTTCCTTTTTCTGCAGCTCTTCCGGCAGCAACTAATCCTGCTGGCCCGGCACCAATGACAATAATATCGTAATAGCTCATAGGTTGCAAAAATATGGTTTTACGGGGCAAAGACAATATTGAAAATTACAATAATAAAAAGCCAATGTTTGAATACACAGAAACATCGGCTAATTTTAAACAAGCCATTAGTTTTTTTATTTCATATTCATTTTAAGGCAACTATTTAGAGATATTTTTTTTAGAAATACTTAATTTCTTTCTGATGAATTTCTGTTAAAAGGTTGTTTGCCAGTCGGCTGGCGCCAATTCTAAATAATTTTGCATTCAACCATTCGTCGCCAAGATTTTCTTTTACAATGGCAAAATAAGCCAGCGCATCTTCAGGTGTTGCTATACCCCCTGCAGGCTTGATGCCAATTTTTTTACCGGTAGCTTCATAAAAAGCTTTTATCGCTTTGGTCATAATATATACTGCATCGGTAGTCGCAGCAGGCGATTGTTTTCCTGTGGATGTTTTGATAAAATCGGATCCGGCTTCCATAGCTAAAATGCTGGCTTCCCAAATTTCTTGTGGCGAACGTAAAGCTCCACTTTCAAGAATCACTTTAAGATGATTTTCGCCAATAGCTGATTTAATGTCTTTTATCTCATTAAAACAATACGCATAATTGCCCTCAAAAAATTCTCCTACACTAAGTACAATATCCACTTCTGTAGCTCCGGCTTCAATGGCTTTTTTGCACTCATCTATTTTCACCTCTAAAAAAGTTTGCGACGAAGGAAATCCTCCTCCTACAGAAGCAATTTCTATTCCCGATGCAGCGAGATTCTTTTTTACCCCACGAACCATGCTGGGGTAGATACAAATAGCCGCCACTTTGGGTATTTCATTATAATGATTCTCAAAATCATTTACTTTTTCACAAATTGATTTAATTCGTGTGTTATTATCTTCTGTATTTAAGCTTGTTAAGTCTATTAAGCTAAATAATGTTTTAAGGTTTTCCGTGGTTGCATATTGATGGCTGTTGTTCGCTATTATAGCAACTTCTTGCTGAATATCTTTTTCAAGAAAGTCAGCATTGTATTTTTTAAATAATTCTTTCATAGGTTTGGTGTTTATTGTGAAATTTTAATATCTCCATGTCCCTTTAAAGCAGAACCATCAGACTGTTCAAATTTATAGTAAAAACGATAGATTGTATTGTTTTTCAAATTTAATTGCGACAAATTATAAATATTATTGGTGTTGTTTAAATAATCATCAAACGATACATAAGAAATTACCTCTAAATTTTGATTAACCAAAGCTATTTTTAAAGTGGTACCTTCAGTGAAAGAAAAAGATAATGTAACAAAATCATTGCAAGGATTTGGATATGCCGGATTTATCTTTATTTCATCACTATTTTTTAATGAATAGGTCTTTTTGTTATTCAAAATATTTATAAATATATTTTCTTCTTGTTCAGTCCACTCATCATCGAGTCTCCAATCTGTTTCATCCGTATTACCAGTTGAAATTCCACAATCATTTACTTCTGTTATTCCTTCGAATCGAATAATCGAAACATTATTATTTTCATTATTATCGCAACTAAGGATTAATATGTTTAATAAAGCAAATAAAATAAGAGTGTTCTTTTTCATTTTATTTTAATTTTTTATTTTCATGATGTCTTTGGGCATCGCGTTTGGTTTTTTTTTCTATATTTTTTAAGAATGCATCGGTCAAATTTACACCAGTTTGGTTTGCCAAGCAAATTAAAACAAAAAGAACATCAGCCATTTCCTCTTCCAGGCTTATTTCTTTATCCGATTCTTTAAACGACTGTTCACCGTACTTCCGGACAATAATTCTGGCTAACTCACCAACCTCTTCGGTTAATAAAGCCATATTGTTTAACTCGTTAAAGTAACGGACCCCATATTTTTTAATCCACTGATCTATCTTTTGTTGTGCCTCCTGAATGGTCATATCCGATTAATTTTTATAATATATTTTACTTTGATAATCTTTAAAATCTTTAAACTCATCTAATTTAAGAATGCCAGCTTCTTCGAATCCGAGTTTTTTATGAAAATTCATTGAAATTTCGTTGGTATAAGGCTTGTCCATGACAAATGCATAAAATGAATAGTTGCTGTATTTTGCAAACAGATTTTTGTACAGGGCTTCTCCAACACCTTGTTTTTTATACGATTTATCTACTGCAACTTTTTCAATGTATAGCAGATTGTCATTATTATCCAAAATTTGCTTTTTTAATTTATCATTTTCCCAGTTAACCTGACTTAATATATCTTTACCCACACTTTTTGATAGTTCAACAAAACCAAGAATTTCTTCATTCCCAAATTTTCTTAGCACATAATATCTATAATTTTTATGAATACGGTCATGAATAATTTCTTCCGTCATTTCTGTAATCATAAAGGCTTTATTCTTTTCCGGATCAAAATAACTGTTATTTATTTCGGCAATAATTTCATAATCTTCTGTTTTTGCAATATCCAGACTATATCGAGGAGCATTTTTTAACTGCTTAAAGCTTATTTTTCGAACAAGGATAAAGGTAAGTATTACGGCTAATCCTTTATATAGCAGCCTAATATCTGAAAATGTGTATTTTAATAAGAAGTAAAGCGAAGAAAACAAAGCAAGGGCAACAATTTTTTCTGAAATCCAGGTTTTGTTTTTCGCAATATAATTTCCTTTGTTTTGGATAATATAATTGACAACCCAGGCAAAATCAAGGAGTGCTAAAAGAATAAATATTAAGGCAATATTTTCGGGTTTATTATAAAAAAGAAAAAGGACTTCTAAGTTTATCAGGATGAGAAAATCAATGATAAATTCTGCTTTGGATGAAACCACATTGTCGCCTAAGAATTCTGTCCAGTCCCACCAGTATAATAAAACAATTCCGGTGACAAAAAGACCCATTAATAATTCAAACTTGTTGTTTAGATCTATTTGCTGAACAAATAGAACATTACCTAATCCAATACCTAGTAAAATGGTGTACATTTCATTGACAAATGCACCAATAAATTTGTTGTTTCTAACTTTTTTTGACATTTTTTGTATACGTGTATTTTGTTAATAGTCAGATTGTGTTCATTATTATTTTGATTTTCCTCGAGCAAGAGAAAGAAAAATCCCGATAAAGCAGAGTACTCCAAAAATCAAAAAGGCTGTTTGAATGGAGGAAATAAAAGCTTCATGGTTTGATGGATTAATTTCTACTTTCCCAATAAAAATGGAAAAAATCATCATGGCGATTCCCATGCTCGACATTTGTCCTATTAACCGCATTGTTCCAACAGTACCTGAAGCAATGCCATAATATTTTTTTCTACAGAACTCATAATGGCGTTGGTGTTTGGCGAGGAAAACAGGGCATAACCGATTCCAAATACAATTAATATTGCACTAATGAAAAATATGCTTGTATTTATGCCAATAAAAGCAATAGTAAATAATCCTGCTGAAATTAAAGCCATATCAACGGAGGCTATTTTTCCGGGATCTAGTTTATCCGACAGCTTTCCGGTAAGGGGTGAAAAGATAGCCATTAAAAGCGGTTGAATGACAAGCACCTGACCAGCTTGCTGAGGATTTAAATCTTTGATATATTGTAAATACAAGCTGAGCAAAAATCCGATGGCAAAGGTTGCACTATAATTAATTAATGCAGCATAATTTGAAAAGGCAAAGACTTTATTTTTTATAAATAGTTGGATATTAAGTACCGGGTATTGTTGCTTTTTTTCAAAAAGGATAAAATGAATAATCCTGCGGCTCCCAGTAAAGTGAAGGCAACTCCTTTTAAGGCAGGTAACTCGCCAAAGCCATACATTAAAGAAATCATAGCGATACCGTAAATTACAGAGCCCTTCCAGTCAAATTTCTTGCCTTTAGCATCAGCCCATTCCTGTTTTAAGTAGATGAAACTAAGCGTAACAGCAATAATTCCCAGAGGAACGGTAAATAAAAAAATTCCCTGCCAGCCCCAAAGTTTGGTTAAGTAACCGCCAATAAATGGGCCTAATGTTAATCCGGTATACACCGATGCCACAGCTATTCCAAGCGCTTTGCCTCGTTTTTCTTTGGGAAAAACAGAAGTAATAATCGCCATGGCAGTACCGAAAATCATGGCTCCACCAATACCTTGAATCACCCTCCAAAAAATTAATTCGTTAATTCCGGAAGCGAATGCACAAAAAAACGACGCAATCGTAAATATAATTAGGCCATAATTAAGCACTTTTTTACGTCCAAAAATATCGGCTAACCGGCCAAAGGGTGTTAAAAATACTGCTGCTGATAATAAAAATGAGGTGGCTACCCAGCTTAAGGTAACGGCATCGGCAGAAAACTCTTTCCCAATAGAGGGAAGAGCAATGTTGGTTGCCGAACCAATAAAAGGTGTGGCAAAAGAGGCAAAAGAAGCAACAATTAATGTTGCTCGTTCCAAAAGCGCTTGATCAGATGAAGCCATGCTATTAGATTTTATTTTTGGTGTCGATAATGATAGTTACCGGACCGTCGTTTGTTAAGTTTATTTGCATATAGGCGCCAAACTCGCCGGTTTTTATTTCTTTTCCCAAATCGGCTTTCAGCTGATCAACAAATTTTTGGTAAACAGGAATTGCAACTTCCGGTTTTGCTGCATGCTGATAGGAAGGCCGGTTTCCTTTTTTCGTTTTGGCATGTAGGGTAAACTGACTGATAGCAAGAATCTCTCCTTCCACATCTTTTACCGATAAATTCATGATACCCTCCTCGTCATCAAAAATCCGTAACTGGCAGATTTTATTGCTTAACCAACTTATATCTTCATCGGCATCTGCATTTTCAATCCCAATTAATACTAACAATCCTTTTTTTATGGATGATTTTATTTTGTTCTCTATTGAAACAGACGCTTCCGTGACACGTTGTATAACTGCTTTCATAAATCTATGGATGATTTTATTTGCGAATATTTGACGAAAGTAAAAAAATAGAATGAAAACTAAAGGTCAAATTGTTGAATTTTTTGTAACATTACCCCCTTTTTTTCGAAAAATTTAATAAACGCAAAAATTTTTTTATGTTACGCAAAAATTTTTTTTTTACTTCGCTTCTATTTATTTTTTCCCAAATGCTTTTTGCCCAAATTCCCGACGGGTATTATGATAGTGCAGAAGGATTAACAAATAATCAATTAAAAGCAGCTTTGCATGATATTATTGATGATCATATTAAATATCCGTATTCTGATAGTGGAACTGATACCTGGGACATTTTAAAACAAGCAGATAAAGATCCTGAGTGTACTGATAATGTAATTTTAATTTATACAGGAAGCTCGGTAAATGCTGAACAAGAATACAATAATGGAAATGGGTGGAACCGAGAACATGTTTGGGCAAAATCACATGGAGATTTCGGTACTTCTGCGGGAGCAGGGACAGATGCTCATCACTTAAAGCCATCCAACATCGATGTTAATGGAGATAGAGATAGTAAGGATTTTGATAATGGAGGCACACAACATTCAGTGGCAACAGAATGTTATTATACTTCAAACACATGGGAACCCCGCGATGCCGTTAAAGGAGATATAGCACGCATAATGTTTTATATGGCTGTGCGTTACGAAGGAGATGTTTCTGGTGAGCCAGACCTGGAGTTGGTTGATTATATTACTTATCCTACTTCAAATCCATTATTTGGAAAATTAAGTACTTTATTGGAGTGGCATACTCAAGACCCTGTAGATGATTTTGAACGAAACAGAAATAACGTAATTTATTCTTATCAAAATAATAGGAACCCTTTTATTGATCATCCTGAATTTGTTGCACAAATTTGGGGTGGCGGAGAAAATGTTCCTCCGTCCATCACCAACATTTCCATTTCTCCGCAAATTCCATCCTCTGCCGAAAGTGTTACGGTTTCCGCTACTATTACCGATCCTGATGGAACCATAATCAGTACCCGGCTGAACTGGGGGTTAAATGCGGGCAGTTTATCCAATACCATCAATATGTCAAATTCAACCGAAGACAACTATGTTGCTGATGCTCCGATTCCTGCTCATGCAGATGGTACCACCGTTTATTATACAATAGAAGCAGAAGATGATTCTGCTGCAATCAACACTTCCTCTATACAAAGTTATACGGTAAATGATGGAGGTGCCGTTGGTCTTCCTTTTGTGGAGGATTTTGAAACCGTAACAGAAGATCAGTCGGTCGACATCAATGGCTGGACACAATACATTGAAGCCGGTACCGAAACCTGGGAAGGAATAAAATATGATGGAAATTTGTATGCCCAGTTTAGTGCATATAATACCAGAGAAGCTTCAACTATTGGCTGGTTGATTACGCCTGCACTTGATCTAACCGGATATTCCGAAGTAATTTTCTCGTTTAAAAGCAAAGATGGGTACAACAACGGAGATCCATTGGAAGTATTTATATCCACCAACTATGCTGGGTCAGGAGATCCTAACGGATCCTCGTGGATTGAGCTGAATCCTACTCTATCAACTGGGAATTCCGAAGGTTATGCAACAAACTGGACCGCTTCGGGTGATCTTAACCTAAATGATTATACAGAAAATACAGTTTATATTGCTTTTAAATATACCGGTGGTGATCCTTCGTTAACAACCACCATGCAGATCGATGATGTGCAGGTAGAAGGGGATGCTACAACCAATGAAAAGCCCGTGATATCTAATGTTCTTTTAGAACCAGAAAACCCTACAGATGAAGATGATGTTATCCTCTCTGCATCCGTTGATGACGAGGATGGAAATCTTGAATCGGTTATGTTAAAATGGAAAAAGAACGAGGAAGCATATGTCGAGCAAGACATGAGTTTTGCCGAAGGGAAATATGCTGGACAAATTGGAAAGCAACCAGCAGGAACGACGATTCACTTTATTATTCAGGCAAAAGATGATTTGGGGGCAGAAACAAGTTATGAAGATAGCTATGAGGTTTCAGAAGCAAACACGATTGAAGGGGTAAAGATAAATCAAGCTAAAATATTTCCTAATCCTTCAACGGGAAGAATTAATATTGTTATTCCGGGATATACCGGGAAGGTAGATTTTAAATTGTATGATGCCATTGGATCTTTGGTTTTTGCAGAAACCAAAGCAACCTTTAATCAAAAGGATATGATTTATTTGCAAGGAGTCGTTTCCGGAATCTATTTGCTGAAAATATCTGCCAACACAGGAGTAACTATTACGCGCCGATTGCTTATACATTAATTTTTAATCGATAAGATCTTTTTTTAATTTTAATGCTGCTTCGATAGAGCAGCATTTTTTGTTGGAATAAAATAAAAAGATATTTGGGATATTATGATTTATTGTTTATAATAAAAGAAAATTTTATTAAGCTTAAATTTGTTGTTTAGATAATGATTTTTAACTATTTATTATATAGTTTTCTAAAACATATTAATTAAAAACAGGTTTAGTTATGCATATCATTGATTTATCCATTTTTATATTGTATATGATTTTGATGTTGGGTGTTGGTTACTTTTTTCTTCGTCGAAATAAAAATCCTGATGATTATTTTGTGGGAGGAAGAAGCATGGGGAGTTTACATGTAGGCCTATCAGTAGTAGCTACGGATGTGGGTGGCGGTTTTTCCATTGGTTTAGGCGGACTGGGATTTGTCATGGGTTTATCGGGTTCGTGGATGCTGTTTACCGGATTAATTGGCGCCTGGATAAGTGCAACTCTTCTAATACCCAAAGTGGCACAATTGATGAAAAAAATGGACTTATATACTTTTCCTCAAATATTCGGCAACTTTTATGGTAAGCGTGTTGCTTTGGTTGCCGGTATTATTTCGGCTATTGGATACATCGGCTTTACCAGTTCCCAGTTACTGGCCGGAGCAAAATTAGCCTCGGCTTCATTCGTTGGATTAGATATTAATATGGCTTTGATTATTATGGGGGCTATTGCGGTTATTTATACGGTTATGGGTGGATTAAAAGCAGTAATTTATACTGATACCATTCAGTGGATTATTCTGATGAGTGGATTAATTCTTATTGGCATTCCTTTGGGATATCACGCCATTGGTGGAATGGAAGCCTTAAGAGCGAACGTTCATCCGGAATTATTAAAACTTTCCAATGTTACCTGGCAGCAACTGGTAAACTGGGGTGTTACCATAATACCAATCTGGTTTGTTGGAATGACTCTATACCAACGTATTTATGCTACAAAAGGGAAAAAACAAGCGCAAAGAGCGTGGTTTATTGCGGGGGTGTTTGAATGGCCCTTAATGGCTTTTATGGGTGTTACATTGGGTTTGTTCTCCCGAGTTGCATTGGACCAGGGTATGTTTGCTGAATTAGGGTATGCTACTTTTGAAAGTATCGACCCGGAAATGGGATTACCCTTATTGCTTCGAACCATTTTGCCTGTTGGTTTAATGGGGTTAATGATGTCTGCCTACTTCTCGGCCATTATGTCTACTGCCGATAGTTGCTTAATGGCAGCATCAGGGAATGTCCTTACCGATATTTTAAGCAGAATTTTTCCTATAAAAGAAAATCATAAAAGCCAATTAAGATTATCACAAATACTTACCCTTCTAATTGGTGTTTTAGCCCTAGTATTGGCTCTAAAAATGGAAAATGTACTGGAGTTGATGCTATACTCTTATGCCTTTATGGTATCTGGTTTGTTTATTCCATTGCTGGGAGCATTTTTCGGAAAAAGAAAAAATGCTTTGGCTGCTATTTGGGCGATGATGGTTGGCGGCTCAACAACCCTTATACTTACAGAGGTCAATGTTGAATTACCTTTAGGACTGGATCCCAATATTTTTGGAATCTCTGCATCCCTGGTTGTGTTTTTGTTGTTAACTTACTTGTTCCCTAAGTACTCAACCTATACAAAACTTTAATTTTAAATAGAAAAACTTTTCCAAAGTATTAATACTTTGGAAAAGTTTAAAAAAATAAAATTTACTCAAATATTTCGTCCTCTAATCCTGTATTAATTTCAACAGAATCAACGTTTAACTCAAGATTTTGCATTCCTGTTATCCGAATGAGCGTAGGATATTTAATGCCGTCAAAATCTTCATAATCTAAATAAAATTGTGTTTGTGTCATTTCACCTTGAGGAGTGGCAATCTTTTGTTTGGTTTGAATCCTCAATCCGGATTCTACATCATAAAAGTCATATTTAACTTCTCCTGTTGGTGATTCAACTTTTATTTTGTAGGCATCTTTTTCGTTAACGCTTTCAATGGCAGCTAATTCAAGTTTTATGCCAAGCTCATCATATTTTAATTCAGGGTTTAAGGCCGATTCAATTTTTAGTTTTTCAAGGTTTTCTCCTTCAATTTTTTGTTCCCCCTGGAAACTCTTAACCACACCCTCTTCACCGTTAAATTTTTGTTCGGTCATAACATTACCATTCATAGACATTTTCATGGCAAACTTATTTGGTGCTTTTTGGTAAGTAACCTGATTAATTTGCATTCCATTCATTTCAGTACTTGCATTGATGGTAATATCGTCCATCGATTGTAGTTTTTCTTTTCCGCCAATCGCTTCAACATATCGTTCTATAACCATTTTTGCAGTCATCCCTTCAGGCAATACTTTCGCTTTTTCTTTTTTCACAGGATTTCCATAAGCGTCATACACTTCAATCTTTCCGTCAGCATCAAAAGGTTTTAACCGATCGTAAAGTTTGTTTTTATCTCCAACCACTAAAATAATGGCATTATTCGGAGTGATATATTTTTTGGCCATTTGCTGTACTTCGTTTATTGTAACAGCATTTAATTTTTCTAGATATGTTGCATAATAATCTTCTGGCAGGTTATATCTCTGCGTATTAAAAGCAAAACGGGCAATGGTTTGAGGTTTTTCTAACGATAAAGCAAATGATCCAGTGGATACATTTTTCGATAACTGTATTTCATCTTCGCTGACTTTCTCATTCCTCATTCTGGTCATTTCATAAAGAAATTGTGTAATAGCACTATCCGTTACCTCTGTCGCCACTTCAGCTCCTGCTTCAAAATAACCGGCTAATGGATCTGGAGATATGGAAGAACGCGCACCGTAAGTATAAGCTTTATCTTCGCGAAGATTTTGCATTAATCTTCCGGAAAAAATCCCACCACCAAAAATTTGGTTGGTTAAATACGTTGGAATATAATCTTCGCTTCCTAGCTTTAAGTTAACGGGATAAGTTATTTTAATAATTGACTGAGCAGCATCTTCTTTATTTACTATTGCTACGCGTGTTCCAATATTTTTGTTAGGAAATTGATAAGCATGTTCAGGAACCTCTCCTTTTTCCCATTTTCCAAAATATTTTTTAGCAAGGGCTTTAGATTCTTTTTCGGTAATATCACCAACAATAACTAGATATGCTTTATTCGGTTTATAATAATTATTATAATATTCCAAACATTTTTCACGCGTAATATTGTTAATGGTTTCTTCGGTACGAATTTCACCATAAGGAAGATTTGGGTAACGTAACTTTTGGGCTACACGGTTTGCTATGGCTCCCGGATTTGTTTCTGAAGATTTTAAGCCAGAAATCGATTGTTTTTTATTTTTTTCTAATTCGGACTCAGGGAAAATAGGATTTAATAATACGTCAGACATTAATTCTAGCAATTCTTCTGTATGCTTTTTTAATGTTCGGGCAAATATCCCATTTGAATAAGTGTTTAATGCAGCACCAATAAAATCAACTTTCTCATCAATTTCTGGTTTAGTTTTTGATTTTGTACCTGCGCGTAATAAATTTCCTGTGGTGCTAACATAACCAACGGCATCTTTTTCCATTACAGGATCCACATCAAGGGTAAGTTGAAATGAAACCATCGGAACTTTATGATTTTCTACGACAATTACTTTTAAGCCATTATCTAATGTAAAGGTTTTGTGTTCGCCTATTTTTATTTCCGGAGCGGGGCCTGGCTCTGGCTTAACACTTCGGTCAAGCTGTGCATTTGCTGATGCAATAAATAATATTGCAATAAAAAGGAATGATGTGGTTTGT
>JAYEKP010000171.1:0-2099 GCA_034661075.1 Bacteroidota bacterium | reverse complement strand
TCGCCGTATAAAATAATTCTCTCATTATTTTTAATTGCTTTCAAAATTCTATTTTTAGTTTTTGCGAGATTTTTAATTTCCATTTGATTATAGTCATTATATCAATAAATCATTATAACGCAACAAACAAAAAAATTTAGACATTATTTTTAAAAATAATATGCCTCCAGCTTTTGCCAACGCAACAGATTTCTTATCCAAAATATTCTCCGATAACAAATCTGGCCGATCGGCCAAGTTTGTTATTCGTAATATTATTCTATAACAAACTCCGACGATCGTTCAAGTTTGTTATGGGAGAAATTATATAAAAACTATCTAAAAAAATTATTCAAAGAAAAGAGAAAGAAGCTATAACAAACTCGGACGATCGTTCAAGTTTGTTATTCGTAATATTATTCCATAACAAATCTGACCGATCGTTCAAGTTTGTTATTCGTAAAATAATATAAAAAAAATATAAAGAGTATCTCTCTATACATTTTACAACAAACTTGGCCGATCGGCCAAGTTTGTTGTCAATTAAATTTTTGATAATACAAATCATAGCGCAAAATGTTAAGGTATGAAATTTCTATATTGCTCAACTATTACCCTGCGGGTAGATGCCAAAGCATCAGGAAATAATCATGTGGAAATGACATTTTACTTTGACATATTGATTTAACACGAAAAAATGATAAACTATTATATATGCTGAAAAAAAGATATTTATGTTGAAAAATACGCAATATATGCGCCGAAGTGGTGAAATTGGCAAACACGATGGATTCAAAATCCATTGCTCGCAAGGGCTTGCGGGTTCAAGTCCCGCCTTCGGCACCACCAAGAAAAAAATAACGATTTGTGAATCGTCTCGAACCATATTTTAGTAAAAGAAAATTTTTCATAAAAGTCGATATAATTACTTAATTAAAAAGATCAAATTTATGAACAATCAAAAAGGTTTAGCTTCAATAATTATAATTATTTTAATCATTATTACTCTTGCTGGAGGAATTCTAGTCTGGCAGTATTTAGGAATTCCGAAAGAAAAAGCGAAATCACCAGAGGAAAAAATATCCGAAGAGAAAAAAGAAGTGATACCAGAGGAAAAAATCGCTGATTGGAAAACTTACAGGAATGAATGGTATGGATTCGAACTAACTTTTCCTGAGAGATGGAAAAGATATGAGATTAAAGAAGAAAGAGAGGGAATAGAATTTAGCCTCCAACATTCAAAAGACAAAAAGTATCGTCCGGTTTTTGGTATTATGATTTTTCCTAAAAAAATATGGGAACAATCTCAATCTAAAAAAAGCTCGAATGTCGGTACTTATATAGCCGAAAAAGGAAACAATGTTTTTAGTTATTACTTATGGAAAACCTATGGTGACGAAGATTATATTGGGTTTCCAAAGGTTATTGCTGACGAAATTTATCAAGGTCCATTTTTTGATGTACAAACAAAAATTATTCCTACCTTTAAAATTATTGATCTTGGTATTTGCGAATACCGTGAAGGAGAGTATGAAATGCGAGTTTATGACTCTCAAGGTAGAATTACAGGTTTACTCAACGGTGAGATTAAAGAGGAAATTCCAAATTCAATGTATGATCCCGAAAATGGAGGTATAGCTCTTTTTAATCCTAAAAATTCTTATGTATATGAAATCTTTGGTATAAAAGAAAGTAATTATCAATTTGGAAAATCTTCTATTCAGGGGGCAGAAGTAGTGACTTTTAACGCTATTAATATTCCTATCTTCCCAGGAGAAACTCATCGATATAAACTTGATTGGGATGCTTTGCTTCGAGAAGAAGATGGCACAACCCTTCTGATTGATGTTGATGACGATGGCGTATTTGAAAAAACAATTAATTCTGATATTACGCTCACATGCCAAGAGTTTATTACCGCTACAGGGACTAAGTAATGATGTTGAACCAAATGCTTTCGATTTTTCGATTTTTGGAATAAATTACCGCCAAAAAAAACTTAAAATATATAAAAAGCGCTTCTCTCCTTTTTTTAAAAAAATGACGCAAAAATCAAGGAAAATATTAATTTATTTTTTAATTTTTTTATTTTTAATAATTAGTCCAATACTTATTCTTTA
>JAYEKP010000170.1:0-10751 GCA_034661075.1 Bacteroidota bacterium | reverse complement strand
ATTATCATACTCTTTGAGTATGGAGGCAATTTGTTGGGGGGTAAATCTTTTTCTTTTCATAATTACAGTTTAAAGTTAACAATTTTTGTCTACTTTTAAACTGTCCAGTTTTTGGGGAAGCTTACATGTGGCTGCGTATGAGTTTACAATTCTACCTCCCTGGTATAAAACTGTGGTTGCATATATTGTCTATTTTATTTTAGCTGTGTTACTTATTGTAGTGATCGTTAAAATATATACCCGAAGGCTGGAACTCGAAAAAATACGATTAGAGCAAATCGTTAAAGAACGTACAGAGGAGGTTGTTAAACAAAAAGAAGAGATTGAGAAACAACGCGATGAAATTGCTGAAAAAAACCGTAGTATTACCGATAGTATTGAATATGCCAGCAGAATACAGAATGCTGTTTTACCCTCCGATGATTATGCCCGGGACATTTTACCAGAACATTTTATTTTATTCAGGCCCCGCGATATTGTAAGTGGTGATTTTTACTGGATAACTAAAAAGGATAATTTATTGGTTCTCATTGCTGCGGATTGTACCGGCCATGGTGTACCGGGTGCATTTATGAGTATGTTGGGCGTTTCTTTTCTTAATGAGATTGTTAACCGGCACGAAATAACTACTGCCAGCGCCATCTTAAATCAGCTAAGAGCTGATGTTAAGAAAACATTAGGACAAGAGGGCAAGGAAGGAGAAGCAAAAGCCGGAATGGACCTGGCTCTTTGTATTGTTGATCCCGACAAAATGAAATTGCAGTATGCCGGAGCTTATAACCCGTTTTACTTGTTTCGAAATGAAGAACTGATCGAAATCAAAGCAGATCGAATGCCAATTGGAATTTATATTAAAGAAAAAGAATCGTTTACGAATCACGAAATTGATTTGCAAAAGGGCGATGTATTTTATGTTTTCTCTGATGGTTTTCAGGATCAGTTTGGAGGCGAGGATGGCTCTAAATTTAAAACCAAAAAATTTAAACAACTTTTATTAGATATTTACCATAAACCAATGTCCGAACAACGTGAAATCTTAAATAAAACAATAGATCAATGGAGAGGGAAATGGGAGCAGGTGGATGATATAATTGTTATGGGAGTCAGAGTATAAAGCAAGTATTATAGTATATAATAGTATAAACCGGTAATCTACTTTGATACCGGTTTTTCTTCTCCATTATTATGCAAATATTGTTTGAGTTTCGATATTTCTTTTTCTTTGAATAAAAATTTTATTTTATAATAATATAAAATTCTTGAAATCATAAAAGAAATCATCAGTAATATAAAAATAAAACCCAAATTATAAACGAAAGATTTGAAAGAAATATCTAAGATCAAATGAGTAAGCAATAATAAAAGATAACTGAAAAAGAGCTGTGATAAATACATGATAAAAGGAAAGTAAAATATTACAGAGGTGATTAAAATAGTGATAAAATAGATATAATAATTCATGTCTTCGGATAAAATGGTTAAGCTTGATTTTACAGTACCCCACAAAATAATAAGAAAGGAAATGGCTCCATGAATTACGCGATGTTGATTTTTTATTTCGTTAATTTTTTTTACCTGATGATAAAAAACATAGAGTAAGAATAATAAAGTAAAAACCAGTAAAATAATATCCACCTTAAAATGTAAAAGAAATATTTTTGATACAACTGTTTTTTGATAAACCGCAAAATCGTATAATGAAGAAAACAAAGCAATAATTAAAAATATAATACTTCCCCACCTTGCTCTTTGATTATTGATAAAACAAAGATTTTTTTTAATATTTTCCGTTACATATTTATCTATATAGAGTTTGTGGATAATTGAAGAAATCATTTATAGGAATTTTTTAATTTAATAATGAAATTACAATTTTTTAGAATAATTAAAGCATTTTAAGCAAAATTTAACATAAAAAAAACGGCTTTTAAAAAAGCCGCTTTGCGAACCTGGAGGGATTCGAACCCCCAACCTCCTGATCCGTAGTCAGGTGCACTATCCGTTATGCTACAGGTTCAATGTTAAATGCATTTAAAAAATAGTATTTTTTACTTTAATCAAATGCGGTGCAAATATATAAAAATATCTTTAAATCATATATTTTTTTTTGTTTCTTTAGCTCTACAAAACATTAATATAGAAAAAATTTGAGGTTTAATATCTAAAAAATATTTTTCAGCACAATTATTTACTAAATTTGATTATTGTTTCTAAAATTTGATAATTATAATAATTATTTAAAATATTCAATCATGCAAAAGTTTGTAAAGTGGTTTTTTCGAATTATTCTATCATTACTTTTATTAATCATTATCCTATTAATTGTTTTGCCATTATTTTTTAAAGATGATATGTTGGCAAAAGTAAAAGACGAGATTAATAAAAATGTAAATGCAAAAGTAGAATTTGCAGATTTTAAATTATCTCTGTTTAAATCTTTCCCTGATTTTAATCTGGGTTTACATGAAATGTCGGTTATTGGTATTGATAAATTTGAAAATGATACATTAGTGTATTTTCAATCATTTAATGTTCAGGTTGATTTGATGAGTGCACTTAAAAAGAATATTGTTGTAAAAGGAATCGTGTTAAACCATCCCTTTATTAATGCTAAAGTGTTATCGGATAGTACAGCTAACTGGGATATTGCTAAGCCTACCGAAGAGGCAGTAGATACATTGGTAATTGAAGAAGATACCCTTGAAACAACAGAACCCATGGATTATCGGGTCGATCTTCAAAAATTTCAAATTAAAAATGCTAAATTAAAGTATGTAGATGAAACCGGAAACCTCAAAGCAACGATGGATGATTTAAACTTTTTGCTTAAGGGAGATTTAGGAATGGATTATTCCGATATAACGATAGAGACTTCCATAGATGCTATCAATGTTAAGATGGGAGGAATTCAATATTTGAAAAATGCGACTTTTGGTTTTAATGCTACCATAGGTGCCGATTTAGAAAATATGATTTTTACTTTTAAAGAAAACCAATTAGCATTAAATGCTATTGCTTTAGGATTTGATGGTATTATAAAAATGCCTGATGATGATATTACAATGGATGTTAAGTTTAACACCCAAAAAACTAGTTTTAAATCTCTACTCTCTATGGTTCCGACTATTTATATGGAAGGATTTGAATCACTTAAAACCGAAGGTAAATTAGCATTATACGGAAATGTTAAAGGACCATATAACGAAAAAGAGATGCCATTAGTTAACCTCAAGTTATTAGTTGAAGATGCAATGTTCCAATATCCTGATTTACCCAAATCTGTGGATAATATAAATATTGATTTGGATGTATTTTATGATGGAGTAAATAATGATCAAACCAAAGTAGATTTAAACCAATTTCATGTTGAAATGGCTGACAATCCCTTTGATATTGGTATGCACATTCGCACTCCTTTTAGTGACCCATATATTGAAGGAAACATTGATGGGCACGTTATTTTAAATACTTTAGCCGATGCTTTACCATTAGAAGAGATGAACATTAATGGAGAGATAATTGCTGATGTGGATATTGCGGGTAATTTATCAACTATTGAAAAAGAACAATATGAAGACTATAAAGCCACAGGCAAATTACAAATTAAGGATTTTCTTTTAGAGGGAAATGATTTACCTGCTGCTGTTAAAATAATTGAAACGACATTTAATTTTACACCACGATACCTTGAGTTACAATCTTTTAATGCAGAAGTGGGAGAAAGCGATTTTCAATTAACGGGTAAAATTGAAAATTATATTCCTTATGCTTTAAGTGATGGTACCCTTAGAGGCGATTTCCAATTTAACTCTTCATTTATTAATGTTAATGAGTTTATGGCTACCGATACTTTAGAAACAGAACAAGCTTCTAATCCTGAGGAGGTTGGGTCTTTTGAAGGAGAAGCGATAGCTTCTGACTCTGTTCAGGTTGGTTCTTCAGTTGTTGAGATTCCAGAAAATATCGATGTTAAGTTAGCTTCTAACCTTGATCATATATTGTATGATAAGATGGATATTACCCATTTAACGGGTACCTTTTTAGTTAAAGATAAAAAGCTAATGATGGATAATCTTAATATGGATTTATTGGATGGTAAGTTTAGTGTCGATGGAGAATATAACACGCAGGATATAGAAAAACCTTCAGCCACTTTAGTATTAAATATTCAACAGGTAGAAATAGAGAAAGTAATCAATTCTTTTAGTATGATTGAATCCTTGGCTCCAATCCTTAAAAACTGTAAAGGAAAGGTATCTATTAAATTTGATTATACCAGCTTGATTGATTCAACCATGAGTCCTGTATTATCCACGATAGATGGATATGGGCGGTTGCAATCGGATAATATCCAGGTAGTGGATTCAAAGACTTTTGATAAATTAGCCGGATTGCTAAATTTAGGTGATAAGTTTAATAATGAATTTAAGGATGTGAATATAAGTTTTAATATTGCCAATGGCAGAATCATCGTGGAACCTTTTGAAACAGAGGTTGAAGATATAAAGATGGTGGTTGGAGGTTCCCACGGTATTGACCAAACCCTTAATTATGATCTGGCATTATCTGTCCCAAGAAAATATATGGGGTCTGCTGTAAATGATGCTGTTGAGGAACTATTAGCTAAAGCGGCAGATAAGGGTATTGCCATTGATGCCGGTGAAAATATAGATGTGAAAGCAAAAATTGTTGGTACTACTACTGATCCGAAAATCACCCTTGACCTGAAGGAAGGAACCCAGAATGTTAAGGAAGAATTAAAAGAAAAAGCTCGGGATGAAATTAAAAAACAAAAAGAAGAGTTGGAAGATCAAGCAAGAAAAGAAGCAGAAGAGCGCGCACAGAAAATAATTGATGAAGCGGAAGCTCAAGCTGCTAAAATAAAACAAGAGGCCCGAACTACTGCCAATAAATTGTTAGCCGATGGTAAAAAAGAAGCAGATGCTTTAGTTAAGAAAGCTGCAAAAGAAGGGCCTTTAGCAAAATTAGCAGCACAAAAGGCAGCTGATGAGTTGGAGAAAAAGGCCAGACAAAAGGCTGATAAGCTTATTGAGGAAGCAGATATCCGTGCCGATAAAATCGTTGCCAGTGCGCGAGAAGAAGCAGATAGAATTAGAAATGAATAAAAATAAGTAGCCAATTAACCAAAACAAAAAAAGCCTTCCATTGGAAGGCTTTTAAAATATATGTTCATTTTATTAGAATCTTTTTTCTTTAATTCTGGCTTTTTTACCGGTTAAATTACGTAAGTAAAAAATTCTTGCTCTACGTACACGTCCTTTTTTATTAATATCTATTGCTTCAATAAATGGTGAGTTTAAAGGGAAGATTCTTTCTACACCTACTCCGCTAGATATTTTTCTTACGGTAAAAGATTCATTTTGTCCAGAACCTCTTCTTTGCAGTACAACTCCTCTAAAGTTCTGTACTCGTTCTTTATTACCTTCTTTAATTTTGTAATGTACGGTAATGGTATCGCCTGCTTTAAATTCAGGAAAATCCTTTTTTACAGCGAATTCTTTTTCAGCAACTTTCATTAAATCCATCCTGATATCCTATTTTAAAATTTTGTATTCGTTTTTAACAGAGCGCAATATTACAAATATTTTTTGATAACTAATAATTTTTAAGATTAAAAAATAATTGTTTATTGCCTTTTTGTGGCTGCAAATATCAAAAAAAAATATGAATTACAAAAATTTTGCAATGGTGAATTTGGTAAGTTGTTATATTTCTTATAATTAGAATTTTATCATTATAAAATTTAATTGCGAATAGTTTTTGCTTTTATGATTTTAGCAATAATTCTCAGTTGATTCATACCAAAAAAAACCGCCAAATATTGGCGGTTTTTAAAATGTTTATTGATCTTTTAATGATCTCCTTTATATTTAAATTTATCACCTGTTTTTTCAATAATTAAACGATACCATTCTTCGGAATATCCAGGATATTCAATTTTTGGTGTAACATATTTATATCCATCAGGTACCGGACGAACTTCTTTTTTATTTCCATCCAGGAATTTAGTAAATAGATGTTTATAAAGCTCTTTCCATGTTTTTACCGTGTAATTTCCTCTGTCAATAGAATATCGTGTAATAAATTCAATGCCTTGCTCAGAGTTCTTTTTATAAATTTCGGTAGCAGCTTTATCAATCCCTTTTACCTCTTCAATAAAGCCAAGTTCTAACATATCCTGCACTTCTTTAATTTCAGGATACATAGCTGAATATCGGGTATATGCATAGTTGGAAACCTGATTAAAAACCCAAAAGGCTGAATTATCACTAAATTCCATAATAGAACCATTCCCTTCCGCATAGGATTCCGGTACTTCAGTCATACCACAATACATTGGATTATAAACGGTAGAGTAAGTATCGTCAACGCCAAACCAGATAATTCCACCTATTGGATCGGGTAACCAGTTTCGGCTTTGCGTAACAAATGAAAAACCAGTTTGTTGGGTTGAAATGGCCCGTTCATTAAAATAAGTTTCTCCATCTACTTCCCAGGTCATGGGCCTCCAGCGCACAATGTTTTTATAAGGGCCTGCTCCAACATCTTTTGTCATATCCATAGGTGTATTTTGGTAATAATCTCTCATCATGCCCATTACATCACGAACCGATAATTTTTTATCGGGCTTAATCCATAATGGCATTTTATTTTCTAAATCTTCTCCCATGGCATAACCCAAATATTGCTCCATGTTGTTGTTTACTTTATTAAATCCAGCAAATACCCTTGCTTCGCAAAATCTGGCTCCACCAAAATCAAGAGGTGCGTAAGCATCAGAAAAGCTAAAATCTTTGTCTTTACCATCAAAATATTCCATCTCGCGTGCAAGTGCAATTACATCGGGGGAATGATAGGTTGTTTGATTAGGATCGTTGAAATTATTCTCTTTTTGGATGGGAAAAGTAGTTATTCGTGCCTGGTTAGCATGTCCTGAGATATATCCATCAGGAATTTGGCGGGCTACCCAAACAGCACCTTTTATTCCGGGGCCTTTACCGATCATTTCCATAATCCATACTTCGTTCGGGTCGGCGATAGAAAAAGATTCACCGGAGCTGTAATATCCATATTCTTCTACAAGGTCAGTCATTATTTTTATCGCTTCGCGAGCCGTTCTAGCTCGTTGCAGTGTTACATAAATTAGACTTCCATAGTCCATAATTCCAGTTGTGTCGCGTAATTCAGAACGTCCTCCATAGGTTGTCTCACCAATAGCTACCTGATGTTCATTGATATTTCCTACGACATTGTATGTATGTCTAACCTGGTCGATTTCACCCAGATATTTACCGGTATCCCATTCATAAATCTTTAGTTTGGCTCCTTCGGGATAATCAGCTGTAGGCCAATGATAAAGTTCTCCATAAAGGACATGCGAATCCGCTGCATATGTAATCATTGTTGAACCATCTGTACTGGCTCCTTTTGTTATAAGAAAATTTGTACAAGCATATGTTGAATGCACAAATAATCCCGTTAAGAGTGTTAGAGTAATTGTTAAAAGTGTTTTTTTCATAGTTAAAGTATTTATTGATTGTTTATTAATAATAATTTTTTATCTAAACTTGACAAAAATAGAAAAATATTTGAATGTTTTAACTTATAAATAAAACTTCATGTTAAAGAATCAGAAAAAAGGAGACAAAATTCTTTAATTTCTTATAATAATTTTTATTACATCATTAATTCAACTATTTTTTTCCGGTCGTCATCGTTTAATTTATGAACCATACCATTGGTTTCTGTTTTTATCATTTGTTGGATGATGGTTTCTTTTTTATCTTTTCCAATTCCGATGTCTGATAACTTAATAGGAGAACCAAGCGATTGAAAGAAATTTTCTAAATTTTCAATGGTTTTGTCAACAGAAGAAGTACCATATAAATGCTCTCCCAGTTTGGCAATTCTTTCTGGTATTCTTTCTTTTTGTAATTTTAGCCATGCAGGAAATGCGATAGATAGCGTTGCTCCGTGAGGAGTATCAAAGAGAAATGACAGATTGTGGCCAATATCATGCACTCCCCAGTCACCGGATTTTCTTCCGTGATTTGTTAAACCATTGAGTGCATTTGTAGCTGCCCACATAATTTTAGCCCGATACTCGTAATTTTCGGGTTCAGATAATACTTTTGGCCCGTATTCCATGGCCTCTTTTATAATAGCTTCAACAAAGCGATCGGTTAGTGTTGCATCTCCTTCACCAAAAAATCCTTCTAAGGAGTGTGCGATTAAATCTACAATTCCGAAGGCTGTATAATCGTTAGGGACAGAGAATGTATACGTTGGATCTAAAAATGAATGTTTAGGATAGTTTAGTGAAGAAACAAATCCAATTTTTTCGTCGGTTTTTTGATTTTGTAATACTGCAGCTCCGTTCATTTCCGAGCCGGTAGCAGCCAATGTTAATACGGCAATTAATGGAATCGTTGTTTTTGGTTTTATTTTAAATTTCATAATAGCCCATGGATCGGTATTATTAGCTATGGACAAAGCGGTTATTTTTGCCGAATCAATCACACTTCCTCCACCTACGGCTACAATTAAATCAATATTATTCAATTTACCCAGCTGGGCTGCTTCGTTAACATCGTCAACCAGTGGATTGGATTTTATTCCTGAATACTCTATTACTTCTGCATTAAATGATTTAAGTTGTTTAATCACCTGGTCGTAAATTCCATTTTTTTTAATAGAACCTTTACCATACATTAACAATACTTTCTTTCCATACTCCTGTGCTGTTTCTCCCAGTTGTTCAACAACATTTTTTCCAAAATGTAATTTTGTTGGATTGTAGGCTGTAAAATTTTCCATAATGTATTTTTATTTAATTTTTAGCTGATATGATTACAAATATAAAAGCTTTGTTTATAAGACAAAATATCTTTCAAATGGTTTAGAAGAATAAATATATGCTGATTAAATAAGGTGAATGATACCGGAAGAAGAACTTATTTTAGCTCCCGTTACGGTTGACAGGCAGTTTATTTTGCGATTTAATCTTAAAATACCCAACAAACCAAAAATAAGAGCTTCTTTATATTCAATAATATTTTTTGTTGGAATAATGATTTGCGTATGTGTTTTTGAACGAATGCGTTCAATGAGGTATTTATTATAGGCGCCACCTCCGGTTACTAAAACCTTTTTTCTCGGATTGTCGGAGATTACCTTTGTTATTTGATCGGATACATGATCGTAAAATGTACTTATTTGGTCATTTATCTCAAGAGCCGACCGGATTAGAACAGGAAAAATAAATTCATCGACCCATTCTTTACCCAGTGATTTAGGATAAGGTCGCTGATAAAAGTCAATTTGGTTTAACTGATTGAGTAAGTTTGAATCAGTTATCCCTAATTGACCGGCTTTACCATCAATATCAAAGGGTTTGTTAATTTTTTGGGCTAAATGATTGAATACAATATTTGCAGGACAAATATCAAAAGCAACTCTTTTATGGTTTTTAATCATCGATATATTAGCAATTCCGCCAATATTCAGGCAATAATCATACTCGTTAAAAAGTAATTCATCCCCAATGGGTACTAAGGGAGCTCCCTGTCCGCCAAGTGCAACGTCCAACGACCTAAAGTCTGATATTGTGGTAATACCTGTTATGGATGCAATTTCGGCACCATCGCCAATTTGTAAAGTAATTTTATGTTCTGGTTGATGAAAAACCGTATGTCCGTGTGATGCAATTAAATTCGGTTTTTCTTTAACTTCATGTAAAAATTGATTTATTTTTTCGCCAATAAAACGGCCAAACTCTTTATGAAGCTTTGTGAGTGCTAATCCGGATAAGCTTTCTGCATTTTTTAGTTGTTCCTTCCAGCTTTTGTCATAAGGAATTGTATCCGCCTTTATAATCTCAAATGTCCATTGATTAGTATAGGTATATTTACTAAAAATAAGGTCAAGCCCATCGAGTGATGTTCCTGACATTATTCCTACGGCGTAATAATTTTGCATAAATTATTTATTCAAATAATCCTGGATTAGATTTTTTGTTGCTCTGTAAAATACGGTATATAGATTGTCAGATTGCTGTTCTCCCGGTGGAACTATATCCATTTCGGTATTATCAAACCCTTTTAAAAGATATTTATTTACTTGTAAAGGGTTTTTTGCTGTAGCTGTTCCTGTAAGATTGTATACCGGAATAATTCCATGCTTACTATAAATGGTCATATTCAATGTAACCTGAGGATATGTTGTCTTGTAAGTAATATCTTCATATTTTTCCGGTTGATCTTTTTTTTGTTGAATATCTATGCTTTCAATTTTAACATTAAAGTTAAAATAATATTGTGAGTAACCTTTACGTAACGCTTTATGGATATTAGTTTTTGGATAACCATAATCATCGTATTTAACAGCATTCATAAAAGTATTTATTGGCAATATCTCAATTCCTATATCTTTTTCAATCTCTTCTTTAAAGGAAAAATATATAATATGTACGAAAATAGCTGTTAATTTATCATTGCCAGGATCATTATATGTTTTTATTCCACTGATAAAATGATCAAGTTCAGAAATTTCATTACGGAAATCTTTTGATATCTCAAGGTTGTAATTAATTAAGGAAAATTGTTTGTTCGCAATTTTTTGAGCATTGCAACTAAACCAGCTGATTAATAATAGTAAGAAAATCAAATACTTTTTCATCATAGCTCATTTGATTTGAATTATTAAAGAAGATTGTACAAATGTAAATATAA
>JAYEKP010000169.1:0-2114 GCA_034661075.1 Bacteroidota bacterium | reverse complement strand
CTTCGTAACTGTCGCTCACATTTTCGAGGGTTACATCCAGGCTGATCGTTTCGTTGTAATCGGCCTCATTGTTATTGTTGCCTGTGGCATCGTCGATGGTGTAACTCTGGAGTACTACGTAAGGCTGGTCAGACGGGGAAACGGTTATTGTCCCAATATTTGGTTGTTTATTTTGACAGGTAACCACAAGATCTGCTTCCCCAACATTGGATAACGCATCGAAATTTAATGTAACCTGCCCTGTCCCGTCTGCTCTTTGAGCATCAAGCAGTTCTCCGTTAAATGAAAGCGCAACATAAGCGTAAGGCTCAGCATTAACAGTTAAAGAACTCATACCAACCATTAAGGTAGATGGAGTTGCTGAAACAATCATTGCATCGGGTTCACGCAGATAAGGTACAAGCGAGGGGTCTCCCATTAAATGATAAATTTCCCAGTAATATTGCTTCCGTGTTGAAGTAGAAGCTTCAACAGCTAAATTTCCTACAACATTAAATTGTCCCTGGGCAATATACCAGGTGGTTGGATCATTTACTTCGTTGGCTTTATCATGATATGCTGCATCATAAACTCCAAGGCCGGTTTCTTCGTAGGTAGGATCGGAAACCATATCGCCATCTTTTAAACCAATAGCCCACCAGTAATCTTCATACCAATAAGTACTTTCTGTACCTCCAATAATACCGATGGCACCTCCATCCTCTTTTCGTAAACCCGCTTCGCCGAAACATTCATCATATCCAAACATTAACGATTGGCAACAATTGCCAATCCAAACTCCATATTTTTCTACATTGGTAAGACTATTGACATTTGAAGTGGTGAAGCTTGGGTCTCCCCATCCTGAAGAACTACAATGCGCTGTATAATTGGCAAAACCAAGGCCCTGGTTCATGTAACTAAGTATCGAAGCAGAAGCACCTGAGTTGTTCGAAGCCATTACCGTACTATTCGCTTCATCATTATATAAATAGGTTAACGGGTTCACTCCATGTTCTTCATTCACATAATATCCATTGGTGTAATTAATGGCACCATTCCCTGCGGTAGGTGCCCAACTTTCATCAACCCCGGCAACCAGCATGGCATCCTCTAAGTAAGATGGATCAGCCATTAAATATTTTTCATACAACAACGTTTTATCAATCTGAGGTTGTAATTGGGAAGTATTTTGGGCAGAAAACCGGCCATAATAAACTTCGGGAATATTATCGTCTGTATATTCACAATAGCGTAGATCTGTATAGTGTGTTACTATTTCTGTACTTGAAAATGAAGGGATCTGTTGAATATCTCCAACAAAAAGAATAAAAGAAGGTGGATTAACACCTGCTTCAGGATTTTCGTATAGGTCTTGCAAATAGGTTTTAATTGATGCAGTGGTTGTACCAACAGAAGGATCGTCAGTATAAGCTTCAATAACATGGAACCCTTTCAGCTTTTTCCACTCAACAAAATCTTGCAATTGTGTTTCAAACATTGGATCAGATACAATAACATATGTAATTGGAGAATCATCAATTAATTCTTTTCCAGAAGCAGGAATATGATTTATAGCGATCTTTTCCAGTCCCTGAAAATATGAATTGGCATATTTTCTTTTAAACTCATTGGATTTCGCATAATTGATATCTGAAAATTCAACTTCAAATTTAATATTGGTAAAAATTCTTAGCTTGTTTTTTACCGGATTATATTTCATGGGGGAGATTTGCAAGCGTCCAAATCTTACATATCTCATGATCCCGCTTTCCTCAACTTTTACTAATTCATCTCCATAAAAATCATCGGAGGAATAAATTTTTTCATTAAAATAAAACTTGCGATTCTTACCATCATCAGACTTAGATTCGGATGGTTGAGCAGGAATGATTTGGGATTGAATACCCCGTTGATTTAAATCAATCTCTTCTACATCATAAGATAATACTTTAACATTTACCTCAGCACCCAAAGGAATTTCTATTATCTTACTAACCACCGGCAATTCCGGAGCTCCTGCGGTAAAAACCTTCATTAAATGGGTAATATGAATCTCACTAAAGATTCCTCTTTCTGTTTCTTTAGAAACAATTTCAAAATTTCCAACTTTTTGTTCAGCTAGAAATCCTCCT
>JAYEKP010000168.1:0-2129 GCA_034661075.1 Bacteroidota bacterium | reverse complement strand
TATATAGCAATGAAAAAATTAACAACATTAATCTTAATTATCTTTTTTTCTTCAGCAATGGTTTTAGCAGAAAACTCAAATGAAGAAAAAGAAAGTGCAAAAAAATCTGAAAGCGCTGTTATGACAACATCTATCTCAGGGAAAGTTTTTGATAAAATTACCGGCGAAACTTTAGCAGGGGTTAAAGTAAGTATTGATGGAACAGAAAACACCGTTTACTCTGATTTTGATGGAGATTTTGAAATTTCTAATATTAAACCGGGAAATCATAAAATAACCGCTTCTTATATTTCCTATAAAGAAAGGAAAGAAAGCATCGATGTTAATATCGAAAAATCAAATGATGTTCAACTTGCCATTGAGAATATTTCAGAATAAACTTTAAGTATATTTTATAAGCAGGATGCCGGGATGTAACTATTCCGGCATATTTATTTTTTACAATATCCTTTCTCAGATTGTACTTTTTCTTTATATTGCATAAAAATTTAAGCGATGAAAAAAAGTGCAAAAGTTATTCAGATACTAAAAAATAATCGTGATTTTATTTCCAAAATAATGGATGTTAATTTTAGTGATGATAATATTTTTGTTTTTGATTTTAGTGATATGAATCGAGAACTATACGATATAGATCTTGATGATACGCATGCTTTCAACGAGTATATTTTTAATAAATTAAAAGAAGAAAAAAAAGGTGTTGGCGTAGGCGGATATGGAGAGGATCGATTAATTTACAAGCGCAGTAAACATTTCGACGGAGAAGGCGAACCACGAAGTATTCACCTGGGTACTGATATATGGGTTAAAGAAAATACACCTATCTATGCTCCTTTACCGGGAATTATTCATAGCTTTAAAAATAATACTACGTTTGGCGATTATGGGCCAACCATTATTATTGAACATCTAATTGAGAAAGTAACTTTTTATACCCTTTATGGACATTTGAGTTTAGATTCTATTACCGGACTCGAAAAAGGGAAACTAGTACGAAGAGGAGATGAAATTGCTCGGGTTGGGGATCAGGTGGTAAACGGTAATTGGCCACCACATCTGCACTTCCAGATTATAACCGATATGCTTGGCAATGAAGGCGATTTCCCGGGTGTTGCTCCTTCTTCAGCCAAAGAATATTTTATGGATTTGTGTGTCGATCCAAATTTAATTTTGAAAATTGATCAATTGAAATAAAAAAGGTCTGCAATACACAGACCTTAAATTATTATTCTTCTGAATAATCTTTTTCGTTTATTAAATTACCATCTTCATTATACATTTTCCATATTCCGGATTTTTTCCCTGCGGTATATTCCATTTCGTATCGCAATGTTCCATTCTCGTCCCAAATGTACCATTTACCATGTTTTTTACCCTGGGTATAATTGGTCACAGCTAGTTTTAAATGATCCTCGTTCCATGTTATCCAGGTACCGTGGATTATTCCGTCTTTATATGATCTCTGCTCATTTTTAACCCCATTTTCAAAATAGATATTTGTTAATCCATCTTGCAAGCCATCTTTTAAACTCATCTCAACATGCAATTTACCATTTTCGTAGTATTCTTTATATATACCGGTAAAAAGCTCATTGTTTTTATTAACGTATCTTCCATCTTTTTTTAATATATCCTGAGAAAAACAAGACGAAATGATAAAAAATAATAGTATAAAACTTGTAAGTAATTTTCGCATTTTAAAATGTTTTATAAAACATAATTTATATACGGAAAAAAAGATAAAAAGTTTTCCAACCTTTTGTTTTAACCATCATATGATTCATAATAAGAAAAAAGCCTTGTGTTTTTTATCAAGGCTTTGGTATTAATACATTTTAATTTTTTTTTATTTATTAGAATAATCCATTTTATTCAACAACACACCATCTTCATTATAAATTTTCCAAATCCCAAATTTATCACCATTTTTATATTCCATTTCATACCGCAAGGTTCCATTTTCATCCCAGATATACCATTTCCCATGTTTCTTTCCAAAATTATAGTTAGCTTCTGCTAATTTAACTTCTAACTCATAGCTGTCCTAAATATTTTTAAAATTAAAAAATACAAACGTAATTACAGGTATTTTGGACAGATTTTTACTATTATTAAAAACGAATCCCCCC
>JAYEKP010000167.1:0-2136 GCA_034661075.1 Bacteroidota bacterium | reverse complement strand
ATCAAGCAGCAGAAACAGAGTCTACAGATGATAAACAGATATCAAGAAAGACTGAAGATAATAATCAATGGGTACTATTAACCAGCCTCATTATCTGCTTTATAATCTTAGGATTAATCATTGTCTTCTTTAATAGAAGAAAAAAGAATAGAAACAGAAGAGATAAAATGGAATAATAATAAAAATTAGTATTTTTATATTATATTATGTAAATTGAAAACTGTTTTCAATCACTAAAATCTATGAGAAAAATTGTTCTGTTCATTCTATTTTCCTTGCTTACAGCAGATTTTTATGCACAGAAAAATATCGATGCCAAAGAAATCTTTATGGATGCCGAATATTACATCCTCTATGAAGATTTCCAAGAAGCACTTCCTCTTTATCAAAAATTATTAAGCAATGGTAAAAATGATGCCTACGTTAATTATCGTATAGGCGAATGCTATTTAAACATTCCGGGATTGAAAGAGAAGGCCATCCCCTATCTTGAAAAAGCCAAGGAAAATATTTCCTTAAAGTTTAAAGAAGGTTCGCTAAAAGAAACTGCGGCTCCGGAACAAACCCTGTTTTACCTTGGGAAAGCCTATCAAATAAACAACAAGCTGGATAAAGCGATAGAATATTACCAAAAATTCAAGGAGATGTTGGCAGTTGATGATATTTATAATATTGACTATGTTGACCAACAAATTCAAACTTGCAATAATGCAAAAGAATTAATGAAGAATCCGGTAAAAATTAAAAAAACAAATTTAGGGGAACCTATAAATAACGAATATCCCAACACCAGGCCCGTAGTCTCTGCTAACGAAAACATACTTCTATACACCACAAAATTAAAATTTTACGATGCCATATATTTCTCCCAAAAAACAAATGGCGAATGGCAGGATCCCGAAAACCTAAGTCCGGTCATCAGATCCAATGGGGAGTTTTATCCATCATCTATTTCCTGTGATGGAAAAACGGTTATTTTGTTTAAATATGAAGGCTATAGTGGCGATCTATACATTAGCAGGTATGAAAATGGTACTTGGAAGATCCCTGAAAAATTAAATAAAAATATTAATTCCAGATCCTGGGAAACAAATGCATGCCTGTCTCCCGATGGAAACACAATTTATTTTGTAAGCGACCGAAAGGAAGGTTTTGGCGGGCTGGATATTTACAAATCTACCAGGAATGAAGAAACACAAACCTGGGGTGAAGCGATCAATTTAGGCCCTGAAATTAATACTCCATTTAACGAAGAAATGCCCTCAATTTCTGAAGACGGAAAAACCCTTTATTTTAGTTCACAGGGGCATTACAGTATGGGAGGATTCGATATATTTTATGCCAACAAATCAGACGAAAATCAATGGTCCACACCTGTTAATATTGGGTACCCCATAAACACAACCGATGATGATCTTTTCTTCTGTCCTGTTAAAAAAGGAAATTTTGCCTATATTTCTAAATTTGATGAGAATGGTTATGGTCAGGAAGACATTATTCGTATTGAAATATTCTCTCCCGATCACCCGTTTCTTGTAAATGTTAAAGGACAAGTTACTTTGCAAGATAATCAAACCGATTTTAACACAAATGATTTTAGCATACATGTGATGAACTCATCTAAAACTAAAATTTTAGATACCCTCTTATTAGATGAAGAAACCGGAAAATTCAGCGTTGATTTAGAACCAGGAAATTACATTTTTTTTTTTAACGGGAAAGAATATAAACAAAAAACAAAATCATTAATTATTCCTGAAAATTATACCCGCGATGATTTAACACTTAATGTTGAATTAGTCCCCTTAGCTGTTAGTACCGGCGAATACCTTACTATTAAAAGTATTTTTTTTGACTTTAATGCTTATCATTTAACAAAAGAAGCAAAAATTGAGCTGGAACGATTATATAATTTAATGATTAAATATCCCAGCTTATACATCGAAGTTATAGGACATACTGATGCCATAGGTTCTGCTTTTTATAATTTAGAATTATCCATTAAGAGATCGCGTGAAGCTATAAATTATCTAACGCAAAAAGGAATAGAACAAAAAAGATTTGTAGCAAAAGGAGCCGGGAAAGAGGAGCCGGTTGCTATTAATACAAACGATAATGGAACAGATAATCCCGAAG
>JAYEKP010000166.1:0-2142 GCA_034661075.1 Bacteroidota bacterium | reverse complement strand
GTCATCTTTTTTTGTGCTTTTGCCTCCAAACATCCAGAAATACCAACCATAAATACTAACGACCAGGTAGTAAACCTGCAAGCCCATGTCGGCATAGAATTTAGTAATAAAAAAGACGTAAATATATAATGCAGAAGTAATTAGGCCAATAGGCCAGCACCAAATATTTTGTTTAATAGATAAAATTATATATAATAAACCAAATAGTGCCCCTAAAAGCTCAATGTAATTATTAAAAACCCAAAATAATATCTGTTCCAGCATTATATTATAGATTTAAAACGCTGCAAAGATATTAAAAAGTGGCAGGTTTTAAGGTAGAGTTAATACTTGTTTTTGGTATTTATCCCATTCTTTTATTACTTCAATAGCTTTATTAAATCCTTTATCGCGGGTATTTACTATTTGGAAATATTCACTCATATCCCATAAATCGCGAGCAATTAATCCTTTCACGATTAAACGAAAATTTTCCTTAGAATTTTCATACTCTTCGTCGGTAACTTCAACTTTATTTTTTTTACCGTACTCACGTATCTCTTTCAGAATTTTTTCCTCAACCTCAAATTTGCTATTAAATGATTGGAAATCATCATAATTTGATTTTAATTTTTTTCGGTTGTTATCTATATATTCTAGTACAAAAGAATTTAATAATCCTTGACGAACCATTTTACTATAATAATCGGTTACCGAAGTTGTATCTAAAGGGACAAAGATATCGGGCATAATACCCCCACCACCATAAACCAGGCGTTTATTTTTTAAAGTATAGTATTTCAACGAATCAGGTAAATTAATACTGTCTTTATTGACAAACTCACCATGCTCGAAGCGATTTAACAATTCTTTGGCATATTCCTCTGAACCATTCTCATAAGGTTTTTGTATCAATCTCCCGGTAGGTGTATAATAACGAGCTACTGTAAGCCTAATCATCGACCCATCAGGCAAATACATAGGCTTCTGAACCAATCCTTTACCAAAGGATCTTCTTCCAATAATTATCCCTCTGTCCCAATCCTGAATAGCTCCCGAAACAATTTCGCTGGCCGAGGCTGACCCTTCATCAATTAAAATCACTACTTTGCCATCCTTAAAAATACCGTTACTTGTCGAAAAATTTTCCATTCTGGGTACTTTCAGGCCTTTCGTATAAACAATTAATTTATCCTTTTCAAGAAACTGATCCGCAAGCTCAATGGCTTTATCTAAATAACCTCCTCCATTTCCTCTAAGATCAAGGATGATAGAATTTGCTCCCTGTTTTTTTAAGGCAGTTATTTTTTCTTTAAATTCATCAACGGTTGTCATCGCAAACCGATTGATCTTAATATATGCAATCTCTTGATCTACCAGGTATGCAGCATCAACACTGTATATAGGTATTTTATCACGAATAATTGTAAAATATAAAATTTCACGAACACCTTTACGCTTAACACCAACATTTACTTTAGTCCCTTTTTCACCCAGTAAACGATCACGTACACCAGTGGTTGAAATATCAACACCGGCTACATTTTCGCCATCAATGTCAACAATCCGATCACCAGCCCGTATTCCTACCTTCTCCGACGGGCCTCCTGAAATTGGAGAAATCACATAGATGGTATCCTCTAAAATATTGAACTGGATGCCAATTCCTTCAAAATTTCCTTCTAGAGGTTCATTCATTTCTTTCACCTCATCGGCTGGAATATAAACCGAGTGCGGATCAAGATCTTTTAAAATATCAACAATTGCATCCTCCACTATTTTTTCCGAATTTACAGAATCAACATAATACGAAGATATATAACCCAAAGCTCGGCTAAACTTAAAAATATCTTCGGTTAAATATTGTGAAAATAGCTGAAAGGGTAAAACAATTAAAAATAGAGTGATAAATATATAATAAATACGTTTTTTCATCATTTCAAAATTTTAAGATTATCTGAAAGTATAACAAATATTATACAAAATTATTTTCTGGGCCTTAAATTAAAGGGGATCTTTATTACATCGGATAAATCCTCACCGTCTTCAAAAATCTGGTCATCAACATCTTCATAATACCAATCGACGGTTATTTTTGCTTTTTTATGATATAGTTTTTTAAAATAATCTAAAATTTGAAGAATATATTTAGATGAAGCCGAA
>JAYEKP010000165.1:0-2150 GCA_034661075.1 Bacteroidota bacterium | reverse complement strand
CTTAAATTACTTATAATATTAAAATTATTATTTTTTATTAGCGTCTAAACATTCATCTTCCATCTTTAAAAATTTTAATTTTTCTTCTTCCGTCATTATCCTTATTTCATATTCAAAGTCTAAACCCAAATTATGAAGGGGTTCTGAAACAGACTTTATAAGTTCTCCGTCAACGGGCAAATGAGCAAAAGGAAATGCAAAAACCATGGACACCTTATTGTCGATTAATTGAATATCCGTTGCAACCCCCAGATGAATCAAAGAACATTTAATGCCGGGATAATTAATTCTTGAAATGATATTTTCTACATCCTTTAATGTTAGTTGTAATTTATTTTTCCCTTTTAGATTTATAGGGTCCCAAATAACCAATATCAAAGCTCCGTTTTTAGATTCAAATAGCCCATGTTCATCCCCTTTGGAAAAAATCTGATACGAACCTTCCGGGAAGCATTTCCACTGACTTGTATAATCTCCCTTAATAACAAAATGTTGCTCAGTGGTTATATGCGAATGCGGAGGCATATAAAAGTTTTCTGGCAGTTTTAAAAGAACGGTTTTACAGCCATTATCATCTCTTAAAATTTTTCTTTTAGTCCCTTTGAAATATTCATTGGCATCTTCCCAGTTTTTTTCATCAAACAAATTCATGATATCTTCCATGACATTGCCCTCCAAATTTTAATTAATACAAATAACAGTTAATAAACAATTTGCCTCCGTTAAGGGCCATTAAAATCAACCAACATTTTCAATAACCATCTTAGTACTGCATTCAGGTCGTATACATTAGCCTGTCTCATTAAAGCTCTGTTTATCCACCTCTTACTTCCCTAATTGCCATTCTTCTATTGTTTTATTTATGTGTTCAACGTTTTCAGACTGGCAATTAATGCATATAAGATTTTTATTTTCATCTGAAGTAAATACGACCTGACATTGGTTACATTTATACCAATCTTTATCAAAATATACATTACCCCCTTCAATCAAAATAGATTTTCCTTCTGCTAATGCTTCTAATATTTTTTTTAATCCGGAATTATAAATTCTTGTAAATGTTGGCCTGGAAACATTCATTATGTCAGCTGCAAATTTTTGAGACATTTTTTTATAACCTACAAGCTGCAAAGCTTCATATTCTTCAACATGTAGCGAAACTTGATCATTAAACCAATTAGGGATTCCAAAAGGCTTAAAGCCCCTTAAAACTGGTGGGGATTCTACTCGTCTAATTCTTTTTCTTCTGGGGGCCATAGCAATTTATATTGAACTTACATTCACAAGATAATGAACCTGCGTTCAAAACACAAATTTTTTACATTTAATTTTTTCTTAAACAATTTATGATCAACAAACAATAAAATAAGATAACAAAAGATATGTTATTAATAATCAGGTTATCAACCGAATAAGTTTTAATTATTAATTATTTTAACATAAGTTCAATCTAAGCAGCTTTTCTAGTTCTTATTTCATCAACAAATTTCAGATTTAAAGATGGGTGTTTAGATAGTAAATAATATGTAATTAATAAACCTGATATGAAGCATGTAAGAAAATTGTGTTAAGTATAAATAACGAATGGGAATCACTTCATTATATCACACATCTTAAATTTACGATTACGCCAATTTTTTGAGCTTTTATCAACATGAACTTGACTCACCTTAACTTTGTATTATTCTTTACAATAATCATCGCTACTGACCTTGAGAGTATACTGGTTGTGACCAAACCAATTGTCAGGAAATCCTTTTAAAAGTATATTTACTTTTTCCAAATTATGTGGGAAGAACCATCTTTCTAAACAGTCTGTTTAGCCTATATAATAACTATTCAACTTATTTAAGGACGGGACATCAAATATAAAAAAAGCAGCAGGAAAAATCCTACTGCTTTTAGTAGCGAGAGGCGGACTTGAACCGCCGGCCTCATGATTATGAATCATGCGCTCTAACCAGCTGAGCTACCTCGCCATCATTTTTTTAAGCATGATTATGAATCATGCGCTCTAATCCCGAAACAATCAAAATCTACTGATTTTGCTCTGTTTCGTGAATGCACGTAAAAATAAAGAATATTGATTCCGATTTTTACGGCACCAGCTGAGCTACCTCGCCATTATTTATTGGGGTGCAAATATAATA